>NZ_JBNDHS010000006.1:0-122880 GCF_056755095.1 Rhizobium sp. SVR5-9E
GAAGCTCTGCCAAGGTGCCTGTCCGGAAACACCAGCGACTTGATGACGACCGGAACGGCCCCGGAGGTCTCCAGCATTGCGCCGATATCGATGAAATCGAACTCGTCGAGCTTGATCCCGTCGATGGACACAAGCGTCCCGATTCCGGTCTCCAGTTTGCAATGCATGCCAACCAGTCCCCCGACATCGCCGTTGCCGACGAGGATCAGCGGATGACCTTTGTCGAGGATGGCCGAGAGACCGTCCACGACGCCGCGGCAGAAATCGTCGAGCCGGCGATAGCTTGCCGATCCCTCCCAGTCGTAGCAGAGCGCCACCGGGTTATCGCCCTCGCCGAGATCGAGGCGGGCCAGCGAGTCGCGAATCTTGGCCGCGACATCGGCACGATCAATCTCGTCGCCGAAGACGATCGCAGGCTTGATAACCGGCACGTTGCGGACCGGCAGCGTCTCCAGCGGATGCACGAAGATCGTGCTGCCACTCACCTGCACCGTATATTGCGAGGCACCGACCACAGTGGCGCGGATACCCTGTTCCGGCTTCTCCAGTCGCGGACCCCAGCCTTCCAGCCGCTTGCGCAGCGTTTTGGCCAGAAGCGGCCCAAGATCGCTGAACTCGGCCGCGGTCTCAGAATAGAGGAATTCCGAAACGCCGCCGGAAATGGTCACGACATCGGGCAGCGGTGCTGCCGGCAGTGACGGCAAGCGATGCAGCTTCAATGTCTCGGCGCTCATCTCCCCACCCTGCATGGCCTCGAAGAGCTGGTCGACCATTGCATCGGCAAGCTTCTGCGCATCCTCTTGCGAAAGCACTTCGCCGAGTTCGACGCGAACGCCGGCACGGCGGCCGAAGTAGCGGCCGGCCTCCTCGACGCGATTGATCCTGCGCTCGTCATCGAAGGCGACGATGCGGGCGCCGATATCGATCGCCGCGATCGCCTGGATGGCATTGTTGGAAGCGCGCGCGAGCTTCGAGGTGCCACCGCCGATATCGACGTTGAGCACGGTCTCGCCCGTCTTGCCGGAGCGCGAGACGGCGCCGGAGCCGAAGGCTGCAAGCGTCGTCTCCAGGCCGTCGCCGGCACTGACGACGACGAACTTCCCCGTCTGCTCGGAGAAGAGTTCGCCGATCGCCCGCGCATTGCTGCGCCGAACGGCGACACCGGTGAGAATCAGCGCGCCTGTATCGATCGACTCAGGCGTGATATCGGCCGCCTCGTACTGCGCCTTGATGAAGGCGCCGAGCACGTCCGCGTCGATCTCGTCCTCGCCGCGATAGGGCGTCAGCAGCACGTCCGATTGATGCAGCAGCGTGCGTTCGACCACCATGTAACGCGTATCGAGCCGCTCGAGCACGATACGCGAAAAGGCAAGATGGGAGGTCGAAGAGCCGATATCGATGCCGACGCTGACCAGCACGATTTCGTCTTCGACTTCCATGCTGCGGCCGATATTCGAGAAGAATATGCGGCCGCCCTGTTCCTCCGTGTCGTCCGACATGATCAGACGACGGTCGACTTCTTCGCGGTCGTATCGGCCGGCTTTTCGTACCATTCCGGCTTCATGCGGACTTCGACGCCGTTCTTGTTCAGAAGCGCCTCATACTCCTGACGAATCTGCGGATCTTCCATCCAGTACGGGATCGCGGTGCCGCCTTCGTTGACGTCGATCGCGGTGTAATCGGTATGCTTTTCGCCGGGCGCGCCCGGGTCGCGGCCCGGATTGTGCGGGCCGAACCAGGCCGTCAGGCGGAAGGGTTCCTTGGAGACGCTGAAGTGCTGGTGATACCAGCGCGCGCCGCCGGGAGCAGCCGTGACCATGCCATACTGGCCGTAGTCGAGGCGGCGGACGCGATCGGCATGGCCGGTCGCCCACGGGTTAACGCCGCATTCTTCCGGCCAGGTATAGGTATAGCCCTGACCCTTGAGGCAGATCAGGATCGCTGCCGAGGTATGGGCGTGCGCCTTGGAATAACGGCCGTTCTCGTGCTGGCCGATCCAGTAGTAGAAGGCGTTATTGGTCATGAAGGGCTCGACGCGGCGATAGCCGACCGAGCGGCGGTTATCGAGCGGCAGCTCGCAGTTGACGGCATCCGGCATAAAGTTGGTGCGGCGCATCGCGAGGCCACGGACCGGATCGGGCTCGATCTCTTCGCGATACTTGTAGAAGTCGTCGGCGCCGGAGAAGCGGTCACGGAAGAGGAAGGGATTGTTGAAGACGGCGTCGACGTTCTGGATCTGGTTCAGGACGTTCGGAGCGGTCGTACCGCCGAGCAGCAGCGCCGGGCTGTTGGTGGCGTTGACGATGCGGTGCATGGCGTTCATCGGGATCGAGAACATCGATCCTTCCTGCCATTCGAAGACGTGCTTCTTGCTCTCGCCGTCGAGCCAGACTTCGGTCGAGCCGCGGCCTTCGACGACGAGGTAGATTTCCTCGTACATGTGCTTTTCAGGGTTCAGCGCACCTGCTGCGGGAACCTCGACCAGGTGACAGCCCCACTTCGTTTCCGTGCCGTAGAGCTGGATATAGGTGCCGCGCCCGCCGGTGCGCTTCCAGGACTTCAGCGGCAGGTTCTTGACGCTGTCGACGCCGAGGTCGCGGAATACAGGGATACCCTCTTCTTCCATGAACTGGTCATAGGGGGTCGGCTGCTTCTTGAATTCGCCGAAGCCCGCCTTCTTGGTGCCTGCCGGCTCATGCCAGTGCGTTCCTGTACCGCCGCCCAATGGATCCTGATGCATATCGTCTTACTCCTCTCGATTATGAGGCCTGCCATCGCTGCTTGCCGCGCGCCGCAGAGTTCCTCCCGATGACCGCGGCACCTGCCGCCAGATGATTCGTTCCTCTATAAGGAACGTTGTTCTTCTTTAATCCTAACGTACATCCGCTCCCGCGTGAAATCAACGACTTTCGCGACGGTTCGCCGATCTTCTTCGCCTAGGAAAAAAGCAGCGACTTGATGACGACCGGAATGACGCCCGGCGGGTTGATGAACTCCCCGAGATCGACGAAATCAAGGTCTTTCAGCTGGACGCCGTCGATGGAAATCAGGTTCGGACCGATCGCAAGCTCGCGATCGAGAATGCGGCCGAGCGTTTGTCCGACATCCCCGTCGATGACGAGGACCAGCAGTTCCTCTCGCCGGCCAGAGGGCGCGGCGAAGGCCTTGACCGCCTTCGCAACTTCAAGCAGCCGGCCGTAGTCCGGAAGTCCCGTCCACGTAAAAGCCAGCGCCAAAGGCGCATTGATGTTCGTGTCCTGGCGGGACGCAGCTCCCTTGAACGCAGCGGTGATCGCTTCCGCATCCACCACTTCCGGAATGGCGCGGCCGAGATGGACCACCGGAATATTATGTGACGGCAGCCCCTTGTCGCCAGTGCGATACATGGTCTTGCCGCTCACCTGCACGGTAAACTGCGATGCGCCGATGACCGTTGCGCGGATGCGCTGGCCGGCATCGACGATCGGCACGTCGAGACGCTCGGTAAGCTGGGCGATGATCTCCTGGGCAAGCATCTGTGCGATGTCCCCATGACCGGCGGTTTCATATTTGAAAATATATTCGGACACGCCGCCCGAGAAGGTAATGTAGTCCGGCTTGCCGATCCGCTCCAGCGGCTCGGTCAGCTCAAGCTCTTCGCCGAGGGCATCGAGCGGAACGCCGAGGATCTGATCGACTGCGACGGCGGCAAGGCGCTTTGCTATGGCTTGGCGGTGTTCCGATTTCGCAAGGGTTTCCGCGTCCGTCGCAATCCCGAGTTCCCTTGCGACGATCTGCGCCGATTCGTCCACGCGCGACCAGGTGCCGGTCTTGTCCTGGGCGATCAGTCGCCCGCCGACTGCGAAGGCCGACACGCTCAGGATTTCTCCCTTGCTGATCAGCGCGAGTTTCGTCGTGCCGCCGCCAATATCGACGTGCAGCCCCCGCGCATTGCGCTTCCTTGACAGTTCGGTTGCACCCGATCCGTGGGCCGCCAGCATGCATTCCAGTTTGTGGCCCGCCGTCGCGCAGACAAAGCGGCCGGACTCGTGTGCGAAGATTTCGTCAATGGCCCGGGCATTCTTGCGCTTGATGGCCTCGCCGGTCAGGATCACCGCGCCGGTATCGATGTGGCTGCGTTTGAATCCCGCATCTTCATAACAATGCGCGAAGAAATGGCGCAGTTCATGCGCATCGATCGTGCCATCGGGCAGGAACGGCGTCAGCAGAATGGGCGAACGCCAGACCACCTGCCGGTCGATCACGGTGAAGCGGCTGGAGAGATCTTCGGTTTCGCGGCGCATCGTCACGCGGGCAAAAAGCAGGTGCGATGTCGAGCTGCCGATGTCGATGCCGACGGTCAGAAGCTCGACTGTCTCCTGCTGCCACAGCCAGTCGGAAATCGCCTTGCGTTCGTCTTCGGACAGATCGCCATGCTCGTGTTCGAAATCGAGATCGTGCACGCGCGGTATCTCCTGTGCGTTTCTGCCGGCTCTCGCCGGCGCCGGATGGAACCGGCATCAAAGGAAGTCCCCGTTTCACAACGGGGACTCGATTTGCCTTCAAGATCAGCTTGCCGGTCCCTTGAGGATCGGGGTCTGGATGACGCCGGTCAGGCTTGCCTTCGGGAGCGCCAGGACTGCCGGCTCGTCGAAGATATCGCCCATGGCCGACGGCACGCCGGTCTTCTGCAGTTCCTCGAGGAACTTGCGATGGACGCGCGGATCCTGATCCTCGTATTCGATCTGGCGACCGCCATCCTTGACCGACGTCGCCCCGCCGCCTTCGGCACTCTTGCGGCGCAGAGAGATGAACGGATAGCGGCGGCTGCCGAGCGAGCAGGCGACGTAGCGGGCCGGCTGGTCGCAGGTGTTGAAGTGCTGGTGGTACATCCAGAACGGCGGCGTGTACATGTAGCCGTGGCGCCAGGGGATTTCCTTGAATTCGGAATCGCCCTCGTACCACATCAGCGAATAGCCCTCGCCGTCGACGGCATGCACGTGCGTGCCGGCTGCATGGCGATGCGCCTTCTTGTAGCGGCCGACCGGCATCTGTGACACGTGCGAATGCATCGTGCCGTCAGCGAGAACGAAGTTGACGTTGAGCGAGCCCTTGCCGCGACCGTCGAACTCATAGAGCTTGAAGCTCGTCAGGTCGTGGACGAAGTTGGTTTCCCAGACATTCTGGATCTTGCGGGCGGATTCGGCGCCATAGGTGTAAAGCACACCCTCGCCTTCGAAATGCTTGGTGCCGCCGACACGGTCGTCGAAGTCGAAGTCGTTGTCGAAGATGAACTTCAGATTGTGATAGAGGTTGATGCTGAGCGGCGCATCGTTGGTGCACGACAGCCGCACGGTTTCCTGGCCGGAGCCGTTGTGGAACTGGTACTGGCAGTTGAGCGGAATGGCAAACAGCGCCTTCGGGCCCCATTCGAACGTCCGGGTTTCGCCGTTCGGCAGCCAGACCGTCGTCGAGCCGTAGCCGGACAGCACGTAAAAGAAGGCCTCGTAGAGATGCTTGACCGGCCGTGTCTTCTTGCCCGGCAGAACCTCGATGACGTAATTCGTCATGAAATCGCCCATGCCAACGGTATGGGCAAAGCAGCCGCGGGCGTCATAGCGGTCCCACGCGCTGGTCTCGAGCGCAAGCAGGTCATGGCCGAGGTCGAAATGGATCGGGATCCCCTCGCCCTGGGCCCAGTCGCGATACGGATCGACAAGGAATTTCGAATTGCTGGGATCGGCGGTCGGAACCGGATCGGTCACGGTTGTCTTTTCATTGGCCATAACAACATCGCTTTCATTTCAGTGCTTCAGTTTTCCCCGCCAAGCCAAAGTGCCGGAGCGATCCGGCACACACGTGCGGGCGTGAACTTTAAAGGCGCCGCAACAGCGGGCGCTCAGGCAAGACCTCCCTCGGAGGCCGGCAGCGGCCGAACGACCCTGCCGAGATAGTTGGCTTCAGGCCCGTAGAGCAGCCCTTTCACATCATCGGCCTTCAAGGACTTGATGATCTGGTCGACCTGACCGGCGAGCGGCAGCATCAATCCCGCCTTCTGCGCCAGATCCAGCGTCACATCCATGTCTTTTTCCTGCCAGGTGAAACGCGTCGTATCCCAGCGGGCGAGCGTTCCGTTCGTACCGGGGCAGAGCAGCAGGATCTCGCGCATGCGCTGGGCATCGATCCCATAACGCTTGGCGATCAGGAGCGTTTCGTAGTTCGCAACGCAGTGAACCCAGTGCAGCAGATTGTTGCAGGCCTTGGCGATCTGGCCGGCGCCCAACGGGCCGACGCGCAACACATCGCGGCTGTAGCACATCAGCGCCAGGCGAATGCGCTCGACATCCTCCTCCGTTCCGCCGCAAAGCGTCAGCAGCGTGCCGGATTTTGCACCGGCGGCTCCGTAGACGACGGGCGCATCGACAAGGCCGATGCCCTTTTCCTTGAGCTTCGGCCCAAGCTGAAGCATCGTCTCCGGATTGATCGTCGCTGCGACCGCGATGACCGATCCCGCAGCCGCGCTTTCCGACAGTTCCTCGCAGACATCGATCACCTGCTGGTCGCTTGCGACGACCAGAACGTAAAGCTCGGCCTCGGAAAGATCGCTGAGCGCCGTCTTGACGGCGATGCCGCGTGCGCCGGCGGCAGCCAGCCTTTCGGCGTTGATGTCGAAGGCTGAGACCTCATGGCCTTTGTCGAGCATGTGGCCGGCCATAGCCAACCCCATCTCCCCCGTACCGACGACTGCAACCTTCATGCCTGCCTCCACAGATATTTGCGTACTGTCACGAATTTAGCCCTCATGCTGCGTCACGACGTCGATCAAGGCCGGCACGCCGTTCTTGACCTGCGCGATGGCGCGCTCGAGGGCAGCGCCGATGTCATTCGCATCCTCGATCGGACCTTCCGCATACCAACCGAGGCCGCGGGCGAGTGTCGCAAAGTCCGGCGCCGGATCGAAGAGATCCATGCCGATATGAGCGCGCTCCTCCGGCGTACCGCGTTGGCGGGCGACGGTGATCTGGTGTTCCCAGTCATTGTAGTAGGCGCGGTTGTTATGCATGACGCAGAGGAACGGAACCCGATGCTTGGCGGCAAACCACAGCGCGCCGACGTCGAACATGAGATCGCCGTCCGTCTGGCAATCGACCACCAGGCGGCCGGTGCCTCGATGAGCGAGCGCAATACCTGTCGCCATGCCAATTTGCGTGCCGGTGCCAAGCGCCTTGCCCGGCCAGCGGTAAGGCTTGTCGAAATCCCAGAGCTTCAGCGCCCAATCTTCGAAGGCGTTGGTGGTCAGCACCCAATCCTCGTGCTGGATCTTATCCCACACCTCGCTCGCGAGGCGAGCGAGCGTCACAGGCTTGGCGTTCCAATCGTTTCGGGCCTCTTCGCGCCATTTGGCGCGCTGGGCGTCGTGCATGGCACCGACGGCCTTTGCACGTTCAGCAATGCGGCTTGCAAGCTTGGCATCGCCCTTGACGCGATCCTTGATCAGCGACGTCAGCGCCGGGATCGCCAGCGCCGTATCGGCAAGCACGCGTTGCGCCGTCTCGGGGAAGCGCTGATAATCCGTCGCCCACTTGGAGATCTCAATGTCGGCGAAGCCGATATCGAGCCAGTCGCAGCCCTTCGGAAAGAGCGGCTTCAGCGTGCGGTTGATGCGGTCGTTGACATGTGTCGGCCGTTCCCAGTCGCGGCAGTCGAGCAGCGTGATCAGGTCAGCCCGCTTGAAGATGTCCTTGCTCATCCGCATGTCGAGCGGATGCTCGGTCGGGAAGTTCAGGCGCCACTGTGTATCGACCACGGGCGCGCCGAGCGTCTCTGCCAGGCCCACCATGTCGGAATAGCCGTTCTTGTCGCGGCCGACGAATTGCGGCAGCAGCACCGGCCATTCGGCCGAAACGAGCCTGTCAGCCGCTTCCTCGAGCGCCTTCGGATCGGGCGCGATGCGGCTCGGCACCTTGGCCGATTTCGGCGAGGGCAGCGCAATTGGCGCCTCCAGCGGCGCTTCCTGCAACGCGGCGTCGTAGCACATATAGATCGGGCCGCGCGGCTCGGTCATCATGATCGAATAGGCGCGAGCAAAGCTGTCGACGACGCCGTCGATGCCACCCGGCTGGTAGTCCCACTTCACATAGTCGCGGACCTGGTTGCCCTGGACGTTGGCTGTATGCGCCCAGTCGACGCGCGGACGGCGCTTACCTTCGTCCATCGGGCCGGTCGCGCCGATCAAGAAGACGGGCGCCCGGTCGGTGTAGGCGTAGTAGACGCCCATGGTCGAGTGCAGCAATCCAACCACGTTATGGACGATCACGGCCAATGGTTCGCCGGTCGCCTTCGCGTAACCGTGAGCGATCTGCACCGCAACCTTCTCGTGCTGGCAGACGAGCATCGGCGGATTATTGCCGTTATGGTTCACCAGCGAGTCATGGAGGCCGCGATAGCTGGCTCCCGGATTGAGCGTGATGAACGGAAATCCGTATTGCTTGATCAGGTCGGCAATAATGTCCGACTGCCATGCCGAAGGTCCACCGTCCTTCTTCACAGCCGTCTCCTCGGCCGCGACCATTACCTTATCCACTGTCTCCCCCCTTCCTGATCCGGTCAAAATACGGGCGGCTCTCGTAGCCGCCCGCCAGTTCGAGATTGCCTCCGGTCAGTTGTCCTTCAGCGAATCCTTCAGGAAGCCCACCACCTCAGGAGTCTGGTTCATGGCGTTCTTGACCAGGTTACCGACGTCGTCACCCATCTTCGGATCGACGGGGAGACCAATTTCCTTAGCCTTGGCAAGGAATTCCGGATCGGACGTCGCCGCGGTATAGGCGTCGCGCAGAGTCTTGAGGCGGTCGGCTGGCATATCAGGCGGCCCCGCGGTCAGACGCGAAATATCACTCTGAGATTCGACGAGCGCGATGACGCGCTTTGCGTCGTCATTGTTGACGAAGCTGGCGAGCTGCGGCACGTCGGTTTCCGAGCCGCCGATCTGCGCGATCAACTTGCCGTTTCCAGCGTCAACGAAGGGCTGGAAGGTGGAACGCGAGCCGATGATGCCCTGAACCTCGCCGCGGCGCATGGCGAGCTGGTCGTCACTGCCGTTGTAACCCGAGACAACCTCGATCTTCAGACCGAGCGCCTTGACGAGCATTGTCGTTTCGATGGTCGATGCGCTGCCGACGCCGGCAGATGCGAACTTGATCGGCTCCTGGAGCTTCGCCAGGTCTTCGTAGCTGTTGATGCCCGAATCCTTGGAAACGACGATGACGCGCGGATCAGACGAAACCTTTCCGATCCACGACATCTTGGCGAGATCGAACTTGATGCCCGGGTTGCCGGAAAGCTGGCTGTAGATCAGGCCGGTATTGAACGTGCCGAAGGTCAGGCCGTCGGGATCGGAAGCATAGATGAAGTTCGCCCCGATCAGATGGCCCGCGCCCGGCATGTTCTGAACGACGAACGTCGAACCCGGCAGGTGCTTCTGCATGAACTGTGCGACGAGTCGGCCGTTGGTGTCATAGCCGCCGCCCGGTGCGGTCGCGACAATATAGTTGACCGTCTTGCCCTTGAAAAATTCCGGACCTTCCTGAGCAAACGCATTGCCTGTCCAGAGCGCGGTCAGCGCAGCGGCGCCAAAAGCCGCCATACGAATGGATTGCATGTTCATTACTTCCCTCCCATTGAGCTGTGCATGCGATACACGGTTAATCTCAGTTGATAGTCTGACTTACGAACTCGACGATCTCTGGTGGTTGGTCGAGCGCGCATTGAACGGACGAAGCTACCGCTTCGCCAACCTCCTAAGTGACCGGCAGTTCCAGTGCCTCGGCCTTTCAGGAGTTCCGGATCCGAAATCGCGGCGGCATAGGCGTCCCGCCGCGCCCGGAGCGAACATCCATTCTCCCGTAAGGCCTCCTTGCGACCCGACGACAATTGCCTTGCCGCTGTTAGATCGTGTTGATCCCGAGGGCGTGTAGTACCCAGGGGGTGACGAGGCCCGGATGAAGCTCGATGCCAAGCAACCTGCCGAACACCAGATAAAGGACGAGCGTCGCAGCTGCCGCGAGCGCGACAGAAAGCTTCCAGCTGCACTCTGCCTGCCGCTTTAGGAACGTCAGCAGCATGATAGGCACGCTGATGTAGAAACCAAAGGCGACGACACCGGCGATGAAGCTGACGAAATAGGCGGCCATCACCAGCTCCTGGCGCGCGGTGTGCGGGCCGAATTCCGGCAGCTCAGCCTCGTCGCTGCCGCTCTCCGGCGAGCTGGCGGCGGCAATCGCCTGACCAACCGATGCGGCAGCAGGCGCTGCCGGCGAACGGAAGAGATCGATCGCGAGCTGGATCAGACAAAGCGCGATGCCAGGCACACCAACGACCAGCGGCATGAAACGCGCCTTGGCTGGAAATCCGAAAGATAGCCCGACCATCGAGGTAAAGATCACCAGCATGACAACGGTGAGGCAGGTACTGAACGTTACATTCTTCATGGTCATGGGCTGACCTCTGCGTTGTGGCGGCGTGCTGCCGGCCGGAAGTTACGATAGAAGGCATAGCCCATCAGCGAGACGATCATGGCAATCAGCACGAGCGAGAGCGGGCGAAGGAAGAAGCTGTAACCCCAGAGCTGAAGCGCCTGGTGCAGCGATGCTTCCGCTTTGCCGCCGAGCACAAGGCCGATGACGAAAGGCGCACGTGGCCAATCTGCACGAAGGAAGCCGTAGCCGATGGCGCTGAAGATCACGAGCATCACTAGGTTCTGCCACTGGAAGTCACTGACGAAGCAGCCGAGCGATACGAACACAAGGATGAAAGGCACGAGCATGCGGCCGTTCACGAATGTGAGTACCGCGACCCACCGACAGATAACAAGCAGCATTGCTACGGCGATCAGGTTGCCAACCACCAGAGCCCAGATCAGCGTCCAGACGAGGTCGAGATGCTTGGTGACCATCAAGGCGCCGGGCTGGATTCCGAGGATCAGGAATGCGCCGAGCAGGACCGCCATACCCGAGCTGCCTGGGATGCCGAAGAACAGTGTCGGAAGCAGCGAGCCGCCTTCTTTACCGTTGCTGGCGGTTTCCGGCGCGATGACGCCTTCGATCGCGCCCTTGCCGAAGCGTTCCGGGTGCTTGGAGCTTTGAACTGCATGGCCATAGCAGAGCCAGGCTGCAGTCGAACCGCCGAGACCAGGGATCATGCCGATGATGGCACCGATCACCGAGGTGCGAACAACCAGCCACCAATGGCGCGGCACTTCCATGACGCCCGAGAAAAGCTGCTTGTATGAAAAGCCCTTGTCCATCGCCACGGCGGAAATCGAGCCGCCCTTGGTGCTGAGCGCGATCATTTCAGGCACGGCAAACATGGCGAGAACCGCGGTGACCAGGCTGACGCCGTCCCACAGGAAGAGGAAGTCGCCTGCATAGCGTGGCGTACCGGTGACCGGATCCATGCCGACCGTCGACAGCATCAAGCCATAGAAGCCGACGATCAGACCCTTGACGATACGGCTGCCGCTCGAAAGGAACGCGATGAAGCTAATACCGAGCAGCGCGATCAGGAAGAACTCAGCCGGGCTGAACATCAGGATGACCGGCTCGAGGATCGGGATCATGATCGCAAAGACGACCGCACCGATAATACCGCCGACGCCGGACGCCGTGATACTGGCGCCTAGCGCGCGGGCAGCCTGTCCCTGCTTGGCAAGCGGATAACCGTCGAGCGTCGTTGCCGCGTCGTCCCCGTCGCCGGGGATGCCGAACATAATGCTCGATATCTGACCGCTAGTGCCGTTGACGGCATGCATCGTCAAGAGGAAGACGGCGCCTGCCACCATATCCATGCCATAGACGAACGGAATGGCCATGGCGATCGACAGCTTGCCGCCGATACCCGGCGTTACGCCAACCATAAGGCCGCACACAACGGCGACCAACATCAGGCCCATAATGTGTGGGGAGCTCACGAGGCCGAAGAGCGCCCCGAACATAGTCTCAATCATTTCAGTTTAACTCCTCCCGCTGATGGCCTCTCGGCATCAAGCTGGTTTCCATCAATTGACCGCTTGCTCCTCGGCGGCCGATCTGTCCACGCCGGTTTACTTTAGGTCCGGCCAGTTTTTGCATTAGGGACACTCCCCCAAATTTTGTCCAAAGCAAAAATTTATGCTTAGTCCATCACTTTTTATGCGGGCTGGCAAGAGGCATTCCTGTAGGAGGGACACGGTTCCGCTGTGAGGAACACGTCTAACTCCCTATAGTTAAATGGTTTTCTTCGAAATCTTCACCATTTTTAATAGATTCTGAAGGGTGGTCAGACGCCGTGTCAGCAGCTTTTTATATAGCTCGGTTTTGGGCCTTCGAGTATAAATAAAATCACAAATTCCCGCCAACGACCCTTGATGTTCAACGGTAAAATTCAACGAACATGACGAAGAGTAAGTTTTTCTTATTCTGATCGTTAAGCGAAATGGCGTGGACTCCCGAGCGCCGCAAGTATCATTTTCTGCAGGACGGTGCTTCGCGCCGGCCCGGCACGGTGCCGGGAAAATGGAAGTTCGGCGATGGGAGGGACCGGTTGGACAAGCCAGTCGACAACAAGACGATAGCATCGGAGCCGGAGGTTTCCCTCGGAGCGCTCCTTACATCATTCCTGAGATTGGGCGCTTCTTCGTTCGGGGGAGGCATGGCCGGATGGACGCACAGAGAGATCGTCGAGCGCCGCAAGTGGCTCGATGACGACAATTTCATCAAAACACTGACGATCGCGCAGATATTGCCAGGTGCCAATCCGATGAACCTAGCGGTTTATATCGGCCTGAAGCTGCGGGGCTGGACCGGCGCCGTCGTTGCACTGTTCGGGATGTTATTGCCCGCTTTCACCGTCATTCTGCTGATGAGCATGGTCTATGAGCAGCTGAGCGCCTATCCGCAGACACACACGGTGTTGCGCGGGCTCGCCTGCGTCGGCCTCGCCTCCTCGGTGACGATGGGAATCAAGACATCGCGCAGGGTGCGGCAGCAGCTGGTGCCATCGCTCATCGCCATTGCCGTTTTTGTGGTGGTCGGCGTGTTGCGCTGGCCTCTCATTCCCGTGGTCGCGGGCGCCATACCCTTCAGCATCGTGTGCGCCTTCCTTATTAAGCAGGAGAAGAAAAATGGATGATGGCAAGTTGCTCAATCTTGTCCTGCTCTGCATCCCGTTGTCGCTGGTGTCCTTCGGCGGAGGCCAGTCGATCGTGGCGGGGCTGCAGCATCAGGTCGTCGACGTGCATAATTTCCTAACGGCCCGTGAATTCACGGATTTCTACGCCATCTCGCGCGCGGCTCCGGGACCGGGCACTCTGATCCTCGCGCTGATTGGCTGGCATATTGGCGGGCTGACCGGCGCAATCGCCGCGACAGTCGCGATTTTTCTCCCCTCCTCGCTCCTCGTATGCATTTTGGGCAGCATCTGGAATCGCCATCGGCACACCGCCTGGGCAATGGCCGCAGAACGCGGGCTGGCGCCGGTCGCCGTCGGTCTGATCTTTGCCGGGGTATTTGCCGTCGCAAGCTCCGCTGGTGTCGGGGTGATCGAGATTGCGACGATCGCAATCGCCGTTTCGCTGCTAATGTTCACCAAGATTGGCCCCTATCCGATCCTCGGTGCGGTAGGAGCCTCCTTTTTCCTGTTGAACCTGGCCGGGATTGCCTGAGCGACAGCACCTTTGAGAAAAACATCGCTGCCGGAATTGACCGGCAGCCGTTTCACAGTATTATGGCTATAGGAGAACACCGTTCCACATAAAAGAACGAACGCGGCGTAAGGAGAATGAAATGGCTGAAAAACTGGTTCTTCGCACGGCATTGGGCAAGCATTCCCATGTCCAGCCACTGAAGGATGGCCGCGTTCAGTCGAGCCGCGTCCGATTCGAATTCCAGGATTACGAGCCGCTCCCGAAAGCATTCCGCACGATGGTTCGAGGCGGCGATCTCGATATCTCGGAGATGGCGATCGTCACCCATCTGCTGGCACATCATTATGGCAAGCCGATTACCGGTCTCGCCATTCCGCTCTGGAGCCGCCTGCCCCATACCAATCTCGTCTGTCCCACCGATTCGTCTGTAAAAGGCCCGCGCGATCTTGCGGGAACGAAGGTCGGCGTGCGGGCCTATGCCCAGACCTCGGGCGTATGGGTGCGGGGCTTCCTCCAGCACGAATATGGCGTCGATCTCGATGGCATCACCTGGGTCACCATGGAAGATGCCCATCTCAGCGAATACGAGGATCCGTCGAACGTGGAGCGTAACCGGAGCGAATTGGCGCTGCGGCCGCTGATGCTCTCCGGCGCGCTCTCGGCCATTATGGGAGAGCGAGAGGTCGATCCCTCCGGCATCCGCACCGTAATCCCGGATGCGGAGGCGATTGCCGACGCCTGGATCGCCCGCACCGGCATCGTGCCCATCAACCACACCCTGACCGTCAAGACCGCGCTGGTCGAGGATCATCCCTGGCTTCTCGGCGAGCTGATGGAGATATTCGAGGAAGCGCGCCGCATTGCCATCGAGGATGGAGCGACGCCGCCGCCGGCTTACGGGCTGGAGGCAAACAGGGCCTCGCTGCAGCTCGCCTTCACCTATTCGGCCGAGCAGCGCATCACGCCGCGCATCTACGACGCGAACGAACTCTACCCCACGATCTGAAGCCTGGCTTCACCGCGTGCAACGGTATTCAAGGACACTGCCATGATCATCGACATTCACGGACACTACACCACCGAGCCGCAGGCGCTGCACCAGTTCCGCGACAAGCAGCTTGCCGGTCTTGCAGATGGAATGCGCCGCCCGCAAAGCACCGAGCTTGGCATTTCCGACGACATGCTCCGCGAGTCGGTGGCGCCGCAGTTGAAGTTTCAACAGGAACGCGGCAGCGACCTGACGATATTCTCGCCGCGCGCCGCCGGTATGGCGCATCATGTCGGCACGGAAGCCGTCAGCATGCAGTGGTCGGCGATGTCGAACGATCTGATCCATCGCATCTGCAAGCTTCTGCCGGACAATTTTGCTGCTGTCGGCCAATTGCCGCAGCATCCCGGCGCCGCGCCCAAGAACTGCATTCCCGAACTGCGGCGGATGGTCGAGGAGCTGGATTTCGTCGGCGTCAACCTCAATCCCGATCCGTCCGGCGGCTACTGGACCGATCCGCCGATGACGGACAAGCACTGGTATCCGCTCTACGAAGTGCTCTGTGAGCTCGACGTGCCAGCGATGATCCACGTCACCTCGTCCTGCAATCCGAATTTCCACCATACCGGCGCACACTATATTAATGGTGACACGACGGTCTTCATGCAGCTCATCCAGGGCAATCTCTTCAAGGATTTCCCGACGCTGAAATTCGTGATCCCGCATGGCGGCGGTGCCGTTCCCTTCCATTGGGGCCGGTATCGCGGTCTGGCACAGGAGATGAAGAAGCCGCTTCTGACTGAGCATCTGCTGAACAACGTGTTCTTCGATACCTGCGTCTATCACTATCCGGGCATCGAGCTGATGTCGAAGGTCATCCCTGTCGACAACATCCTCTTCGCCTCCGAAATGCTTGGCGCTGTCAAGGGCATCGATCCGGAGACCGGGCATCATTACGACGATACCAAGCGCTATATCGACCAGCTGAGCTCGCTTGACGAGACGAGCCGCTACAAGGTCTTCGAAGGCAATGCGCGCCGCGTCTATCCGCGGCTCGACAAGCAGTTGACCGCGCGCGGGCGGCCGGGCCGGGCGGCATGAGCCGCCGCTCAGCAGCAGTTCGGATTTTCGCTGTCAGAGACGATGGCGTTCTTCATCCAATAGGGCGGCAGGTCATCCGGCGTCATTTCGCGGGCCGGCTTGAAGGCCTTGAAGACGTGTCGTGCTTCGGGGCTCGTCCAGAAGGTCACGATCGTTTCCAGCGGCGGGCAGCCCGGCATGCCGCAGGCGACCTCCGCCACCATGACGGAAACGTCTTCGGACAGCGAAAAGCGTTCGCGCGTCCAGGCCTTTATCTGGCGGATCGCGGCAACGTGCTCGGCATTTCTGGAAGCTGTCTTGAGCATGGTTTCGAACGGGAAAGCCGACGCCCCGATGGCGGCCGGTAAGAGATTACATAGGGCAGCGACCCTGCCCTTGTCAAAACTGAATATGGAAAAACATCAAGCGCCGGATGCGGGGTCCGCAGCCGGCCATTGCCAAGCGCAAGGAGTTGACGCATGACTGAAAAGGTTCTCGCCGCGGTCCGCACCGGACCCAGCCAAATGGAAATCCAGGAATTTCCGATGCCGGACATTCCGGAAGACGGCGCGCTTCTCAAGATGGAAGTTGCCGGCATCTGCGGCACCGACGTCAAGTTGTTCAAGACGCCGCCGAACAATGCGCCCACCATCATGGGCCATGAGAACATCGGCTATATCGCCAAGGCGGGCCGCGAGTTCACGCGCCGCAAGGGCTTCAAGGAAGGCGATCTGGTCTTCGTCGAACACTATGTCATGTGCGGCAAGTGCGAATGGTGCCACCGTGGCCAGTACCGCCACTGTGAAAACACCGACTGGCGCAAGAATCCCGAAGGCATCCGCTACGGCTATACCTCGGCCGAACGTGCTCCCCATCTCTGGGGCGGCTTTGCGCAATATGTCTACCTGCCGTGGAACGCCGTGGTCCACCACGTGCCCAAGGGCGTTTCGCCCGAACTGGCAGGCCTCGTTACCCCGATGGCCAACGGCATCGAATGGTCGCTGTTCGATTCGGGCGTCGGCTATAACTCGACCGTGCTGATCCAGGGTCCCGGCCAGCAGGGCCTGTCCCAGACCGTGATCTGCAAGCAGGCCGGCGCTTCCCTCATCATCGTCACCGGCACCAGCAAGGACGCTGCCCGCCTGGAAGTGGCCAAGAAGCTCGGCGCCGACTACGTCATCGACGTGCAGAAGGAAGATCCGCTGGCACGCATCATGGAAATCACCGGCGGCAAGGGCGTCGACGTTTCGCTCGACTGCACCGCCGGCGCCGGCACCATCCCGATCACGCTGGGCATCGAAGCTCTCAAGCGCAAGGCCGGCACCATCCTGGTGCAGGGCGAGCTCAAGGAGTTCCCGAACTTCCCGCTCGAAAAGATGACGGTCAAGGCCATCACCATGAAGAGCGCTCGTGGCCACAGCTACGAGGCCTGCGAACTGGCCCTGCAGCAGATCGCTTCCAATCGCTTCCCGCTGGACATGATCACCACTCATAAGTTCGGCCTCAAGGACGCGGCGCTGGCCATCGAGTCGGTGGGCGGCAAGGGCGTGCCGAACGTGATCCATGCCTCGCTGATGCCCTGGGAATAAGCCCCGGGCCATAGACCTCTTCCGGGCGGGGACCATCCCGCCCGGCTCTTGATCCTACCGACGCGATCCATGTCACCCATCGGCTCCCGCGTCGGCACTCCGTCAACGAAAAAATGGAAGCAACGATCGTGTCCATCGGATTCAGAATCATGCCGCGCCACCGCAAGGTGACCGCCGAAACCGCCAAGCGCTTTCTCGATGTCCCGGTGGCTTGCGTCAGCGACGCCATGAACCGTCTGAGCGCCGGCGGCCCGACGCTGCGCCCGCTCCATGCCGGTGGCGCCATGGCCGGCGCAGCCTTCACTGTCCGGACCCGTCCGGGTGACAATCTGATGATTCACAAGGCCCTCAAGATGGCTGAACCGGGCGACGTCATCGTCGTCGACGCCGGTGGCGATCTTTCCAACGCCCTGGTCGGGGAAATGATGTTGTCGCATGCCCGCGCCATTGGCGTCGTCGGCGTCGTCATCAACGGCGCCGTGCGTGACTACGGCTGGATCCGCACCAATACCTATCCGGTATTCGCCGCCGGCGTCACCCATCGCGGCCCCTATAAGGACGGTCCGGGCGAGATCAACGTGCCGATCTCCTTGGGCGGCATGGTGATCGAACCGGGCGACCTCATCATCGGCGACGATGACGGCCTGCTCTGCGTCCCCTACGACCAGACCGAAGCCCTCTACCAAGCCGCTGCCAAAAAGCACGAGGCCGAATCCAAGACCGTCGCCAATACCCTGGCTGGCAAGCTCGATCCCAAGCTCTGGGTCGACGAAACGCTCCAGCGCCTTGGTTGCGAAGGCCTCTGACCCATTCAAGCCCGCGGCCGCCCTGCGGTCCGGGCATCCATTCAAGGAGGTGAACCTTGGCAAATGTTACCATTAATGGAATCGACACCTATTACGAGGTGTTCGGCTCCGGTCCTCCCCTGCTGATGTGCGCCCCCGGCGGCTTCGATGCCGACGTGGAAAAATGGCGCACGCAGGGCATTTATTCGCAAGTGAAGTTCCTCGACAATCTCTCGGAGAACTATACCTGCATCGCCTTTGACCGCCGCGACACCGGCAAGACCGGTGGCCGCGTCGAGCCCCTGCAGTGGGTCGATTATGCTCACCACGCCAAGGGCATGCTCGACGCGCTCAATATCGAAAAGGCCCACATCATGGGCGGTTGCATGGGGTGCAGTGTCGCCGTTGCCTTCGGCGTCGCGTACCCGCAGGCAACTGCAGGCATGGTGCTTTTCTGGCCCGTCGGCGGCGCCAAATACCGGATCAACGGGCACCAGCGCTTTGCCGAGCACCTGGCCTTCGTCCATCAGAATGGGCTCGAAGCTGTCGTCGCTCTTGCGAGGCAGCCTGGCAGCGCCTTCGGCAAGGACGCGCGTGTCGGCCCGTGGGTTTCGGCCCTGCGCACCGATCCCGAGTTTGCGGAACGCTATGCGAAGCAGAACGTCGAGCAGTACAAGCTGATCCTCGCGGGCATGGTCCGGAGCCTTCTGGATCGTGACACCTCGCCCGGTGCCGAACCGGAGGACCTGCTGTGTCTCAGCATTCCGACCCTGATCGTGCCGGGCGCCGACGCGTCACACGCGACATCGGCCGCACGCTATCTGCAGGAATGCATTCCGGGCTCGCAATATTGGGATGTTCCGGTTTCAGCCCAAGACGAAGCGAGCACCAATGCGCGCGTCATTGAGTTCCTCAAGGCAAGTGCCTGAGAAAAATTCAGTGTGGCTGGGCATCCGGCAGAAATCTGCCGCTCTGCCGGACCAGGAACTCTTGAAAGGCCGTCATGACCGGGGTCATCGCCCGGTCAGTGCGGCTGACGGCAAACCACTGACGGCGGATCGGAAGACCGGCGACGTCGAGGATAGCGAGTTTGCCCGCCTGAACTTCAGCAGCGACGCTGTGGGCGGCGAGAAACGCAACACCGGTATCGGCCATGACGGCCCGCTTGATGTCCTCGACGCCGTCCATTTCCGTGTTCGCACGAGCCGCCCTGCCCGGAACCTCGTTCATGAAACGCTCGAAGAATATCCGGGTGCTCGATCCTAAGCCACGAACGATGAAATGTTCCTCCGCGATTTCGGCCTTTGAAATGGCCGAGCGGCCGACTAGGCTATGATTGGGAGCGCTGACAACAACCAGAGAATGCTCCCCAAAGATGGCGGCGCGAACCGAGATGTTGCGCGGCGGCCTGCCGACGAGCGCGATGTCGATGGTCCGGTTCTTCAGCCGCTCGATCGTCTCGGCGCGACGGTCGATGATAACTTCGAGGTCAATGTCCGGAAACTCGGCTGAAAAGGCATTGTGCATCGGCTTTGCGAAATACCGTACGGTCGAAACAGCGCCGACCGTGATGCGGCCACGTTTAAGACCCTTGAACGCATTCATCTCATCGCTCAGCAGGTGAAGGCGATCATTAATATCGCGAGCGGCAGCAAGGACGGCCCTCCCCGCTTCCGTCGGGTACATGCCGTGGGCCATGCGTTCGAAAAGCTGGACACCTGCTTCGGCTTCGAGTTGCTTAAGTTGCAGTGTGACTGCCGGTGCCGTGAGGCCGAGCACCTTCGCAGCGTCAACGATCTTTCCGTGAGTCTCTATCGCGAGTAACGATCTGAGCTGTCGAAAAGTTATATTTTTCATAGAGATAACGATAAAAAAACTTAACGCGGATGTAAAGCGAATAAATTTTACTTCGCTGCGGCGTGAGGAGTTCGAATGCGGGGGAGACGTCGTTCCGGCATCGGCAAAAACCGCGCGTAGCTTGTTCAAGTGCGCGGAAACCTTTACCTGCCAAGCGGCGGTTCGCGCTGTAAACTATTGAAAGATCTATGCGTGGCGGTCGGCCGCGTCGGCGAACGCCGCAGCTTTATTGCCACGCGTCTCGCCGGTGGCTTTGCTGCCGTGCAGGTGCCGGCTTCCTCGTCGGCATGGTTTGATCGTCTGAAGGGTGCCTAAAATGAAAAAGCGGCGATCTGATCGCCGCTTCTTTCATGTATGTCTAGAGAGATTCAACGACGTTTGTAGGTGCGCTCGAAAGCCGTTTCGTCGATCCCAAGGCTGTGCAGGGCGGCTCGTGAAGGCGCCCGGCGTTCGCGCCGCGCCCGCGAGCACTCGCGAGCGGCGCTGATGAGGCTCACGCCGTCGAAAAATCCGCCGAAAGCACTGCGGACCCATTCGGAATTGCCTTCATTTCGAAAAGCCAATGTCGTCATCGTTCCTGTCTCCGCCATTATGTTGCACTGCATATAAGCGCCAAGTGCTAAAATGGAAAGACGGGCAGCGGCAAGGCAGATATACGGCGCCTGCATAGCGCACTGCCCTGCCGGCTGATTGCTTAGATGACGAAGTGTTCCATGGTCTCCGGAACGAAAATGTCTTCGGCGCGAAGACGCCTTTTCGAGAGCCCCTGTTCGTAGGAGTACCGCAGGAAGGTATCCAGCGTTTCGCGATTTTGCTTGAAGCCGTAACTCCAGTAATCGTCGCCCATGATACGCCGGACATCCTCGACATGTGCGTTCAGCCAGGGGAGCATCACCTTGAGTGCGGCGGTCTCCTCGAGTTCACGATAGATGCGTAACTGCGCTTCGGCGAAAGCCTTATAAAGAGACTGAGCGATCCAGCGGTGCGCTTCGTAGATTTCCCGGCGAATAACGATCGTATGCATGATCGGAAAGATGTTCGTCTTGCGGAAATAGGCTCGTTCCACATCGACAAAATCTTCGAAAAGCCGCCGTACCCCGCCGTTCGGACCGCCATAGGAAGAAGGCTTGCGGGCGGTGAAGAGCGCATCGATCTCCCCATCGCGGATCATTGCAGACAGCGTCTGGGTCGGGCCAATCCGCTTGATACGGATATTTTCCGGCAGGTCGAGAGCAAGCTTTTCCGGACGGTTCGGCTCCTCCTCACCGCCGGTATAATGTGTCACGTCGTCGACCTTGACGCCGTATTCGTCAGAAAGGATGCCGCGGATCCAAACGGGCGCCGTCATCTGATATTCGGGACTGCCGACGCGTTTGCCGACAAGGTCGGCCGGTTCGCGAATGCCTGCCGCTGCATTCACGTAGATCGACGAATGCCGGAAATAGCGCGAGGGAAAGACCGGGATCGCCACGAAAGGGCGGTCTTCCGTGAAATGGGACATCACATAGGATGACAGCGACATCTCGGCAACATCGAACTCACGATGGCGCAGCATGCGGAAGAAGGTCTCCTCCACCGGCATGTTCAGATAAATAAGGTCGAT
The DNA here is from genome assembly GCF_056755095.1 of Rhizobium sp. SVR5-9E. Taxonomy (NCBI): domain Bacteria; kingdom Pseudomonadati; phylum Pseudomonadota; class Alphaproteobacteria; order Hyphomicrobiales; family Rhizobiaceae; genus Rhizobium; species Rhizobium sp. SVR5-9E. The sequence continues at coordinate 21,560 of NZ_JBNDHS010000006.1, forward strand.
ACCATCGGGCACGACCGTTCTGTCCATGATTGCCCGCGTCCGGTCATAATTCCAGCAGCCGAAGGACAAACGAAGCGAAGATCTCAGGATTCTCTCTCCCCAACAACCCGGCAAAACGAGCCTTTGGCAACCTTTGGCCACCCATTGAATCACGTTTGATCAATGCCGCTCATTCGCCGATTTTCGGCGCCGGGAACCTCTCAATTCGCCGTGATCATCAAGTGCGTCGCAGCAAATGTCCAAGGCAAATCATATTGCCTAGATCAAAGATAAATTGTGGATCAGCTTTCCACTATCCGGTCTATCGGATGAGCGTAGGCGCCGATCGCCTTCGCAAGCTTTCCGACCATACTGTCGATGAAGGCGTGGAACTGGCCTTCGTCCGCAAGGCCTTTGTTCGAGGCATGCGCAAGGTACAGCGTCAGCTTGACGTCCGGCCGCTCTATCCGCTGGGCGATGAGTTCGCCCGCCTCTATTTCTTCCGAAACGATGCCATAAGGCATGATGCTATGGGCGACACCGTGCAGGATCAGGGCCTTGATCGCCTCCATGGATTGCACCTGATAGGTGATCTTTACGTCGAGCGACAGGCGCGACGCCGTTTCATGCACGCGCCGCCATATGATATCGCGATTGGAAACGAGTGCGAGGTCGCCGGCGACCGCCTGCCGGAAGGAGACATTCGGCTCAACCGCCTTCCCATCCGGCGCTGAAACCAGCAGCAGATCCTCTTCCATGAGCGCTATGCGACGCACGCCAGGACTATCCTCGATATCATAGGCAAGCACATAGTCGAGCTCGCCACGCTCGAGCGCATCCGACAGCACGAAACTCAGCTCTTCGACGAGATGCAGCGAGATGCCCGGCAGTTGCTCATTGGCCGCGACCAGAACGTCGGTGCCGATCAGCTTCAATATGCTCGGCGTTGCGCCGAGACGCACCCGCACGCGCTCGCCGCCGAGCGAAATCAGGTCGCGGCGTGTGTCTTCGATGCGCTGCAGGATCTCCAGCGCGCGCTCGTAAAGCAGCTTCCCGGCGGGTGTCGCGCTGACGCCGCGCGAGTGCCGCTCGAGCAGCTGGATCTGCAGCGAGTCCTCCAGGTTGCGGATCTGGATTCCAAGTGCCGTTTGGGCAAGATTCAGCTGCTCGGCGGCTTTCGTGATGTTGCCGACTTCGACGACCTTGACGAAGTATGCGAGCTGGCGGAGTTTCATCGGTCAATAAAACTGGTCAAAGTGAACCTGGGCAGGTGGCACGCCGAGATCAATCAGCATTTTCTGTATCGCCTGCCCCATCATCGGGGGACCTGCGAAGTAGATTTCGCATTCCGGCAGCCGCTCGGCAAAGAGCTTGGCGGCGATCTCATGCGCGAAGCCGCGGTAGCCATTCCAGCCATCCTCCTCTTCCGGCATGCCGGAGACGACAGGATGATAATGGATCGTGCTGCCGAAACCTGGAAGTTCCTCCAGCATCTCCTTGCCACCGATATCGCGTGCGGCGCGTCCACCATAGATAAAGTCGATGCGGCGTCCAGCCAGTGCAGGCGAGACAGCGGCGGCGCGGGTGATCGAGATCATCGGCGACAGACCGGATCCACCCGCAAGGCAGATGATATCCCGCGATGCATCTTCCCGCAGATAGGCCATGCCGTACGGCCCGTCGATTTCGATGCGGTCGCCTGCCTTCAGGCCATCGAAGAGCTTGGTGGTTGCGGCGCCGTTCGGGACCCGGCGAATCTGGAAATGCCACTCGTCAGCCTGATCGCCGGTGCTCGCCATGGAGTAGGCGCGGCTTCCCTCAACGCCCGGCAGCGCCAGAAGCGCATATTGTCCGGAGAGGAACGGAGCGGGCGTCTCGAGCTTGAAACGGAATTCTCGGATGTCGTGGGTGATATCGCGGGTAGCCGTGAGCGTGGCGGCCTGGCGCACCGGGCGGAATCGGCTCTCATAATGCGGCATCAGGCGCAGCTTGACGGCACAGTCGGAGAGCGGTCGGGCCTGACAGCCGAGGCGACGGCCGCGGCCGCGATCGCGTTCGCTGAGGCCGGGAGCATCAGGTCTCAGTTCCTCGATCTCTCCTTCCAGCAGATCGAAACGACAATTGCCGCACGAGCCGACATTGCATTCGTAAGGAAAGCCGAGGCCAGCCCGAAGGGCGGACCGCATGATCGTGTCTCCGTCGTCGCAGGGCCAGCTCACGCTGGTCCCACTCAATGTTATCACGCTCATGCAGTCCTCCTCATTGCCTTATCTCCGGTAGACCGCCCCGTATCCGAGGCGGGATGAAATGGTTGCCACGGTATCGAGCAGTGGCCTTGCAAAGCTTTCGACCGCGTCGAGAGACAAGCGCTGTGACGGACCGGCGACCCCGACCGCACCAACGACCGAGCCGCTCGAATCCCTGACCGGAGCCGCAATAACGCGGATGCCGGGCTCGCTTTCCTCGTCCTCGACTGCGAAACCGCGCTGGCGCACTTCCGCAAACACCTCGCGCAGGCGCGCTACATCGGTGATCGTGTGCGCGGTCCGCTTCGTGAGCGGCGGCGTAAGCACGCGGTCGATCATCTCCTCGGGCGCAAAGGCGAAGATTGCGCGGCCGACCGCCGTGCAATAAGCCGGCTTGCGGGCGCCGAGATCCGATTTGATGCCGAGCGCCTGCGGGCTCTCGAGGTCATAAACGTGCATCACTTCCGTATCGCTCGGAATGCCGAGGATAATCGTCTCGCCGGTATGCTTGCGCAGATCGAAGAGATAGGGTCTCGCCTCATTCGACAGGTCCATGCGTCGGCGAACGAGCGTGCCGAGACCGAACAGGCCGATGCCAAGACGGTAGCGCTCGGTCTCCGGATTCTGCTCCAGCAGACCCTCTGCTACCAGCGTGACAGCCAGCCGATGCACCGTGCTCTTTGCGACCTTCAGCTTCTGCGCCAGGGCGCTGACGCCGATTTCGACCTCGTCTTCTGAAAATGCTTTCAGAAGACGAATGGCGGTCGTCACGGACGAGAGGCGGTTGCGCTTGGCAGGAGCCGTCTTCTTCGCGCGTGTCATTTCTTTCACAGATGCATTCATGGCTTGCGTTTTCCGTTTCTTCCCCGGGAGTAAGTGATCGTCCATAACACAGCTCCCGCGAATACTCACGTCAACGTTACTGCCATCTTAAACCCTTAGCGCGCTCAGCATCTCGGGGACGTATTCGTCCCCCTTGGAGATGACCAGCATCGCGGCAAAGGGACGCATCGCCGTCAGCGTGCGGGCAAGATCCTCCGCCGGGACATCCGTCGAATTCAGGACCAGACCCGTGGTCATCTTGCTGCGCACGAAGCAGGCATTGCCAATCACTTCCGCCGCTTCCGCCGAGGCGCCGGCCGTTGTCACCATGACGATGACATCGGCGTCGGCGATTTCGTCGGCAAGGTTGACCCGCTTGCCGTCACGGTCCTCTAGCACGGCGTCGACCGGCAACATGTGCAGCGAGTCGCTCGCTCCCTTCGCTTCGACGTAACGAAGAAAATGCGCGCCCGGCCAGCTGCTTGCGCTGGTCAACTTTTCCAGCGCCTCAAGCCCTTCCGCGTCGAGCGCGATGATGCGCGATTTGCGCGGCTTCGAGTTGGGATAGTTGACGCGGAAGCGTGCCTCTTCCGCAGTCGTCGCCCGTGCGCTCTCGCTCAATCCGAGTTGCATGACGTCATCTCCTTCGTCAGACCGACGTCTGCGCCTTGCCGGCGATGACGGTCAGCGCTTCGTCCTTGATATCGGTATACGACTTGTCGACCGGCAGTACGATCGCTGCCGAACGAACACGATGATGGGCCGGATCGACGCCCGGAGGGATCGTGCCCTTGTCCTTCAGCGCGCGTGCAGCCTTCAGCAGCCGGTGGCGAGCCATGATGATGCCGTTATCGGTCGACACCAGGTTTTCCTTGCTGCGGTCGACGATGGGGCCCATGCTTTCCTGCAGCGATGCATCTTGCATGGCAATGCCCTCGACGCCGGAATAGGTGATGCCCTTCCGCTGCGCCTCACGGTCCATCAAGTAGTCGTTGTCCTTGTTGGCTGCCGGGCGGAAGGTGCCGGGGACATAAGCAACATGGATGCCCTTGCCGTCCTTCATCGCCTGGCGCTCTTCCGTCGTCAGCGCGCGGACAGGATGGTAGTCGAAGCTCCAGGCCCAGCAGTTCTCGTCGTCGATCGGGATCCAGAAATGGCCGTGGACCGGATGGTCGCCGCGCGGCGGAACCATGGTGAACGACGGCATGATCCAGGGCGTGATGCGCCAGTAGTAATGACCTTCTTCGGCATTACGGCGAGCGCCGATGTAAAGGCCGCCCTCGCTATCGGTAACTTCGAAGAATGGCTTGGCATCGGACATATTGTACTTGTTGCCGCGGGCGCCCTTGAAGAGCGGGTCGCTGTTCAGATTGCCGCTGTGCAGCCAGGAAACGTGGCTGGAATCGATGCCGCCTTCCATGGCCTGCAGCCAGTTGCACTCCTGCCAGCGCTTGGAGGTGAAGGTCTGCTCGGCAGGCACGAGCGCGAACTCCCATTCCGGATGCGGCGGCTGCTTGTCGGCCGGGCCCATGTAGGTCCAGAGGATGTCGCCGATCTTGATCAGCGGATAGGACTTCAGCTTGATCTTGCTGCAGTAGCCGCTTTCCTTAGGCTCCGAGGGCACTTCGATGCACTGACCGGTATGGTCGTATTTCCAGCCGTGATAGGGGCAGCGCAGACCGCCTTGTTCGTTGCGGCCGAACCAGAGCGAAACACCGCGATGGGCGCAGAATTCGTCGATCAGACCATAGCGGCCCTCGCTATCGCGGAAGGCGAGCAGCCTTTCGTTGAGGAGCTTGATTCGCACAGGCGCACAATCATTGTCCGGCAGCTCCTCAGCGAGAAGCGCCGGAATCCAGTAACAGCGAAACATGTCGCCCATCGGCGTTTCGGGGCCTGTCTGGGTCAGCAGATCGTTCTGTTCTTTTCTCAGCATCGCAATCCTCCTCAAGGTAGCAGACCCCGCCGGGTCTCTCTCGTTGCTTTAAAACGGGCGTCTTTTTACGGTTGACGTTCGCGCCCGATCGGGTATTTTTAAAGTGTTCCGTTATGCAGAACATCGTTTCGTTTTTAGAAGGTACATGCTGACGACCGCCTAGTCAAGCGGAGACAGCGCTACGAAGGAGATGCTTAAAATGTCTGATACATGCTCGCGGATCAGGCTGTGTTCCACCGACGATGTCGATTGGGACAGCGCCATCAGGGTCGAGGAAGGCGATCTTGTGCTCGCGGTTTTCAATATCAACGGCACTTTTTATGTGACCGACGACCTGTGCACCCACGGCCCGGGCTCGCTGGCTGACGGTTATCTGGAAGGCCATGAAGTCGAATGCGATTTCCACAATGGCAAGTTCGACGTCCGCACCGGCGAGGTCACGGCACCGCCCTGCATGCTCCCGATCAAGACATATAAGGTCGTGGTCGAGAACAACGAAGTGATGATCGAAATCTGATTGCGCCATCGCTTGCTTGCCTCACAAAGTCGTATAATATGGGATTTGTTTTTTTGGAGGAATGCCCATGCAATCTCATAAACACGAACCAGAGGCTCCGGCCGAGCCCTCGGAAAACGCGCTGCGCCACGATGTCTCGATGGCGACGCGGCTGCTGAACAGTCTCAAAATACTGGAATATAGCGGCCATGTCAGCGCGCGTTTGCCGGGCGGAACGACCTTTTTGATTCAGCCGCAGGACAAGAGCCGCGCCGATGTGGCGCCCTCGGATCTGTTCGTCTGCGATCTCGACGGCAAGGTTATTTCGGGACCTACGGGCTCGAAGCCGCCGTCAGAAACTTTCCTTCATTGTGAGATTTATAGATCACGCCCGGACGTGAATTCGGTGGCGCATTTCCACCATGACGTCACCAACGTCTTCACGCTGGTCGAGGACATGCCGCTGCCGCCGGTGAAGAACCACGCGATCCGCTGGCGCAACGGCATTCCCGTTCATTCCGACCCTGCCCATGTCGACACTCCCGAGCGCGGCCGCGGCATCGTCGCGACGCTCGGCGATTGCCATGCGATGCAAATCCGCGCCCACGGCCAGATCGTCACCGCCGAGACCGTCCGCGCCGTCTTCATCGATGCCGTGCACCTGGTCGAGAATGCCGAAGCTGCCTATCGCGCCGCCTCGCTCGGTAAGATCAAGCCGCTGACGGAAGAGGAAATGGAATCCTTCGCCCACAGCTTCCGCCGCGGCCACCACATCCGCAAGCTCTGGAAATACTACGCCGGCGGCGCAATCCGCGACGGCCTTTTCCCGGAAGCTTGGAACGCAGCTGTCTGAAATACCAAGCATGCCGTGGCCGGGAAACGGCCACGGCATGCGCTTGCATGCGTTCCTCTGCTCGCCCTATAGTGCGTCATCGTCACCGCTGCTGCAGAGATTCCATGGTGCCTTCCGCTAGTTCTATCCCATTCCAGATGTTTCCAACTGCTTCCGTTCCGGCGAGGAAAAGCGCTTGAACAGTCTCGAAAAGATGATCGGTATCCTGGATCTTTTCGATGCCGGCGATGATGCGGTGACGGTTACCTTCGAGGAGCTCTGCGAGTCGCTCGGCTATACGCGCTCGACAATGTACCGCTATCTCAAGACGTTGACCGACGCCGGCCTGCTGAGCTCGCTCCCCGGTGTCGGTTACATGCTGGGACCGCGGATCGTCGAACTCGACTACAAGATACGAACCGGCGACGTGCTGATTCGCGCCGCCCTCCCGGTGATGGAAGAGCTATCCACCCGCTTCAAGGGCATTGCCCTGCTCTGCCGGCGCTTCAAATTCGAAGTCCTCTGCGTGCATCAGGAAACCGGCACGGATGCCATCCACAGCAACTACGAGCGCGGGCGCATGCGATCCTTGCTGCATGGTGCTGCCTCGGTTGCGATCCTCGCCTACCTGCCTGATCATCAACTCAAGAAGCTTTTCGGCATGGCGAAGGACGAGTTTACGTCGGCCGGCTTCGGCGCCTCACTTGCGGAAGTCAAGGCGACGCTGAAGGGTCATCGGGAGCGCGGCTGGGTGAGCACGACGGGTGATGTCACCCCCGGCGTCGTCGGCATCGCAGCGCCCGTCTTCGATGCACGCTCGGAAATTGTCGGCAGTCTCAGCCTGACGCTCAAGGACACGCGCATAAGCGCCAAGGCTGAGGAAGAGGTCGCTGAACGCGTCGTCTTTTGCGCCGGGATCCTTTCAAAGAGCCTGGCGCGCAGTTGACGGCTTAGTGCCCTGTCACCATGGCGGCAAGCGCTTCGGCATCCTCCGGCGCGCTCTTGCCGCGCCAGACGACATGCATGTCCGGGCGCACCAGCACGAGATCGTAACCATAGATGTCGCGCACATGCGGGGCGTCGATATCCAGCGTCTGGTATGGTGTGCGCCGGGCGCGGAAAGCTTCTTCCAGCTTGCTCGTATCGATCGTCGTGCCGCCGAGGCGCAACAGCGTATAGCCCGGCCCGATATGGTCCTGCACCGGATCGTTGTCGCCCAGCCAGAGATGCGGCAGGCGCGCGCCCGGCCAGGTCGTCGGATGATATTCGCGGAAGAGATGTTCCGGCCCGCCGGGCTCGTCGGTGATGACCGGTGAGCCGACATAACGATAGCCGAGTTCGGCGCCGATCATCTCGTTCGTCTTGCGCTGCTCGATATCCGCGACACGAGTAAGGTTGTCGCGCGTCGCCTGGCCTTCCGGCGTGTTATCGCGGATGTTCGGCCGGTACTGCGAACGCCACTTGCGCCGGCCGAGCGAGGCATAGCGCGAGGCGCCGACGTTGCGGTCGCCAACCTGCCGCCGCTCGATCTCATAGGAGCGTAGCAGGTTCGGCCCGCCCCAACCTTGCAGGACGGCTGCGAGCTTCCAGCCGAGATCGACGGCATCGCCGACACCGGTATTCATGCCGAGCCCGCCCGTTGGGATGACAAGATGAGCCGCGTCGCCGGCCAGGAAAACGCGCCCGGCGCCATAATTGTCCGCCAGCAGGAGATTCTGCTTCCATTGACCGACATAGAGCATCTTGTAATCGACCGGCACGCCGACGGCCTTTTCGAATTGTGCCGCCATGTCCTCGTCCTTCTCGACGACCGCATGCAGCGTCCAGTGCTTTGTCGAATCCTGCATGATGAGAAACGTCGCCTGTCCATCGGCAACGTGATAATGGCGGCCGCGCCCAGGCCCATCGCCGAGTGGAATGCGGCTGTAGAGGTCTTCGCTGTAATAGAGCGCCTGACGCAGATGCAGGAGATTTCCCTCGCCGCGCAGCTTGATGCCGAGCTGCTTGCGCACCGGGCTCGCACCGCCATCGCAGCCGACGAGATATTTGGCCCGGAACATATGATCCGCGCCTTTCCCGTCGATCGTGCGCGCGGTGACGCCTTCGGCATCCTGTTCGAAAGAAATGAATTCGCGGTCGTAGAGAACCGTAACAGTCGGCAGAGCCTCGGCGACCAACTTTAGGAGCGGCTCAAGCGTATACTGGGAGATGAGCTGGTAGGCCTCGAGCGGCTGCGTCGCATCATTGCAGGCTTTTACTTCCGCCAGCGCCTCTGACACCGAGGCATAGGGCAGACGTAACAGCGGCGGTTCGTTCATCGCCAGCACGACATAGACATCCATCGGGATGGAGCCGTCGAGACCGGCCTTCCTGATCTTCTCCGAAATGCCCATGCGCCGGAAGATTTCCATCGTCCGGGCGTTGCAGCGCTCCATCTTCGGCAAAAATTCGGGCGCCTGCTTCTTCTCGACCAGGGTGCAGCGCACACCCTTCTGGCCGAGATCGATAGCGAGCGTCAGCCCGACTGGGCCTGCTCCGACAATGAGAACATCCGTTTGGTTCATGGTCATATCCATTGGTTGGCCGCCGGCCCGCTTCACCTCCTCGAAGACGGCACCGGACCGCGTGGGTAGACTGCGGTCGCGCGGCAATTTCGAACAATGTCTAACGCGAGATCGGTTTTGCCGTCAATTCAAAATCAAAAAAATCTCACAATGCAGGATAAATTGAAAAAATGCTGGACAAGTAATTGCCGTTCAGCGCATGGTGGCGCTAGATAAAGCGGCGGTCGCTTCGGCCGCGGGCTCTAGGAGGAGAAAGTGGTAAAGAAGCTTGAGCTGACGCTCGCTTGCGGCGATTACGAGATCGTGCGGCCCTTGAAGGAAGGCATCGTCTCGCCCGACGGCATCGAACTGACGATCGTGACGAAGATGGATTCGACCACGCGTCACTGGCGCTTTCTACGCAACGGCGAATTTGACGTGGCGGAGGTTTCGCTCTCTTCCTACATGGCGGCCAAGACGCGCGGACTTCCGTTCGAGGCCATTCCCGTGTTCCTGCACCGCCGCTTCCGGCACGGCTTCATCTTCACCAATACCGCAAGCGGCATTCGCGAACCGAAGGACCTGATCGGCAAGAAGGTCGGCGTGAAAGCCTATCTGGTGACGGCGTCGCTCTGGCTGCGCGGAATACTGGAAAGCGAATATGGCGTTCCGCACAAGTCGATCGAATGGTATTCCGAACTCGACGAGGACGTCGATTTCAAGCTGCCGGAAGGCCTGACGCTTCACAAGATCAGCAATGACAAGTCCATCGAGCAGATGCTGGTCGACGGCGAAATCGATGCGCTGCTGCATCCCGATCTGATCGATCCGATCACCGATCGCGATCCGCGCGTCGGCCGGCTATTCCCTGACTACAAGAGCGAAGAGATCGCCTACTACAAGCGAACTGGCATCTTCCCGATCATGCATGTGCTCGGTATCCGCCCGGAGATCATCGAGCGCCATCCCTGGGTCGCGGTCAATCTCTACCAGGCCTTCAACGAGTCAAAGCGCATTGCCATGAAGCGCATGGAGGACCCGCGTATCGTACCGCTCGCCTGGTATCGCGAAGCCTGGGAAGAGCAGCAGGAGATCATGGGGGGCGACCCGTGGGCCTACGGGCTCGACGGGCAGAACCGCAAGACGCTGGAAACGGTTATCGGCTACGCCCATCAGCAGGGCCTGATCGACCGTGAAGTGGAGCTTTCCGAGCTTTTCCTCGACGTTTCGCAGGGCCGCAAACGAGGCGACAAGCACCGTGTGTAGTGCCTGCGACGGTTCCCCGGCGAACAGTGAATTTCAACCGGCCTGGAGCGGATCGAGCTTCCGTTGTGACGGCCTGGCGGAGACAAAAAACATGCATGAAGATCTGAAGCAGAGAATGGTTGAGGCTGGCCGCATCCTCGAACGGGCCGGCCAGGGCGACTGGACGCGCGGCCATATCTCCGTGCGCGTTCCCGATCAGCCGGATCGCTTCTACATGAAGGCCTCGAAGATCGGTCTTGAAGAAATCACCCTCGACAACCTGATCACCGTCGGCCTCGACGGTGAGAAGATCGACGGCGATCATGGCCGGCACAACGAGGTCTATATTCACTCGGAGGTGTTGCGAGCCCGGCCAGACATCAATGCGGTCGTGCATACTCATGCGCCCTATGCCGTCAGCTTTTCAGCCCTCGGCAAGCCACTGCAGCCGATCGGTCATCCCGGCTCTATCTTCGCCGAAGGCCTGCCGGTCTTTTCCGAAACCACCGAACTCATCACCACAACCGAGCGCGGCAAAGCGGTTGCCGCCACCCTCGGCAGCCATGGCGCGATGCTTTTGCAAAACCACGGCCTCGTCACCGCTGCTCCGACCATCGAGCAGGCGATCTATCTGGCGCTCTCGCTTGAGAACGCCTGCATGATGCAGCTCTGGGTCGAGGCGGCAGGCGGCGCGAAAGCACTCGGCAAGCCGGAAGACATCAAGGCCAAGCGCAAGCACATGTTCCGCGAAGAAATGTTCAAGGCGACCTTCGCCTATCTCGTCCGCCGCCTGAAGCGCGGCTGAGACGATCCCAACCAAAATTCGTTCAGGAGGAGTACCATGCACTATATTGACGCGTTCAACCATTTCTTTCCGAAGGCGCTCTGGGAGCGTATCCAGAAGCTCGACGGCGCCGGCAAGGATATCGGCCGCCGCATGCAGGGCATCCCTTGCATCTACGATCTCGAAACCCGTTTCCGGGTGATGGATGAATTTTCCGACTACACGCAGATCATCTCGCTCGGCATGCCGCCGCTCGAAGCCATGGGCGGACCGGAGCTTTCAACGGAATTCGCGAAGATTGGCAATGACGGCCAGGCCGAGCTCGTGCGCAATCATCCCGACCGCTTCGCCGGTTTCGTCGCAGCGCTGCCGATGAACGCGCCTGAGGCGGCCGCGAGGGAAGCCGAGCGCGCCTTCACGGAACTCGGCGCGAACGGCCTGCAGATCCACACTAACGTCAACGGCGCGCCTCTCGATGAGGAGCGTTTCTTCCCGATCTTCGAGATGGCGGCAAAGTACAACAAGCCGGTGCTGCTGCATCCGTCGCGCAACTCCTCGATGACCGACTACGCGACCGAAGACAAATCCAAGTACGAGATCTGGTGGACCTTCGGCTGGCCTTATGAGACCAGCGCCGCCATGGCCCGCCTCGTCTTCTCCGGCTTTATGGACCGCCTTCCGAACCTCAAGGTTCTCGCCCACCACATGGGCGCCATGGTGCCCTTCTTCGAAGGCCGTGTCGGCCCCGGCTGGGACCAGCTCGGCAAGCGCACCTCGGACGAGGATCTGTCGCTGGTGCTGAAGCGCCTGAAGAAGCGTCCGCTCGACTATTTCAAGGACTTCTACGCCGACACCGCAGTCTTCGGCTCGCGCTCAGCGACGCTGTGCGGCCTGGATTTCTATGGCAGCGACCGCATTCTCTTTGCATCCGATTCGCCCTTCGATCCGGAGAAGGGTCCGGGCTACATCCGCGATACGCTGAAGATCCTGAATTCGCTCGATCTGCCGAAGGAAGACATGGAGAAGATCTGCTTCCGTAACGCCGAGGCGCTTTTCGGCCTCAAAAAATGATTAGCTTTGTCGCGGAGGCGGCTTCTTCCGTCTCCGCGACAAATATACGGCTGGCGCACAGCCGAAACGCGCTCTAAAGCAAGCGCGTATTCCTGTCAGGACCCCCCTCGTGTCACGCCTCACACCAATCATCCTCGCAGTCGCTCTGTTCATGGAACGGATGGACTCGACAATCATCGCAACCAGCCTGCCCGCGATTGCAGCCGATATCGGCACGTCGCCTATCGCCCTGAAACTCGCGGTGACCAGCTATCTGGTGGCGCTTGCGGTCTTTATTCCCATAAGCGGCTGGATGTCCGATCGCTTCGGCGCGCTGAACGTCTTCCGGCTGGCGATCGGCGTTTTCATGATCGGCTCCATCGGCTGCGCGTTCTCCAATTCCATCGAGGCCTTCGTCTTCGCACGCCTCATTCAGGGCGCGGGCGGATCGATGATGACGCCGGTGAGCAGGCTCCTTCTGGTGCGGGGCACCCCCCGCAACCAGTTGGTCGATGCACTGGCGTGGCTGACGATCCCTGCCCTCATCGGCCCGATTCTCGGGCCGCCCGTCGGCGGGTTCCTCACGACCTACCTGAGCTGGCACTGGATTTTCTGGATCAATGTTCCGATCGGTATTGTCGGCATCATCCTTGTCACGAGACTTCTTCCGCCCGTCGAAACGCGTGTCCCGAAGCCGCTCGACTTTCCGGGTTTTTTCCTCTCCGCAATAAGCTTCGGCGCCCTTATCCTTGGTATTTCCATCGTCAGCCTCCCGGCTGTGCCCAGATACTACGGCTATGCGACGATCGCAGTGGGAGCCCTGTCCGGCATAATCTATCTGCTTCGGGCGCGACGTGTGGCGCATCCGCTTCTTGATCCGAGGATGTTCCGCTACCCGATGTTTCGCGCCGCGATTGTCGGCGCCTCGAATTTCCGCATGGGCTTGGGGGCTCTGCCCTTCCTGATGCCACTGATGCTGCAATTGGGCTTTGGCCTGTCGCCGTTTCAGTCCGGCATGGTGACCTTCGTCACGGCAATCGGCTCGCTGAGCTCGAAATTCGGAGCTGCGCGCATGTTCGGCGCTTTCGGCTTCCGCCGCGTCCTCATTGTCACGACCATACTGTCCGCAATTCTTCTAGGCATCAACGGACTTTTCCATCCAGGCACGCCGCTCTCGCTGATCATGGCATGCCTGCTCGTCGGCGGCGTGCTGCGTTCGATGGCCTTTTCCGGGGTCAATGCCATGGCGTTTGGGGATGTCGACGATGCCGACAGCGGTCAAGCGACGGCAATCAATGCCGTCGCGCAGCGCCTTTCCATGGCGATTGGCGTTGCAGTTGCCGGTGCATCGCTCGATATCTCCAGCAGCCTGCATGGCGGCACGCTGGAGAACATCGATTTCCAGATCGCCTTCGTCGTGGTCGGCCTCATTTCCGCGTCGAGCGTCATCACTTTCTGGCGTTTGCCGCGAAACGCGGGCGACGATCTTGTGAACCGCAAGATGCGCGAGGGTTAGCCGTAGGCTCAGCCCTCACACCCGCTCTAGGGCTACAGCAATCCCCTGCCCGACGCCGATGCACATCGTTGAGAGCGAATACCGCCCGCCGGTTTCGGCAAGCTCCAGCGCTGCCGTTCCGGCGATCCGCGCACCGGACATGCCAAGCGGATGGCCGAGCGCGATGGCACCGCCATTGCGGTTCACGCGGCCATCGTCGTCGGCAATGCCGAGTTCGCGCAGAACTGCCAGGCCCTGCGAGGCGAAGGCTTCATTGAGTTCGATCACGTCGAACTGGTCCTGCGTCATGCCAAGCCGGGCCATCAGCTTGCGCGATGCGGGAACCGGGCCAATGCCCATGATGCGCGGCGGCACGCCGCCGGCTGCCCCGCCCAGGATGCGAGCGATCGGCGTCAGTCCATATTTCTTCGCCGCAGCTTCGCTGGCGATGATCAGGGCGGCGGCACCATCGTTGACGCCGGAGGCGTTGCCGGCCGTCACGGTGCCGCCCTCCTTCTTGAAGGGCGTGGAGAGCTTGGCGAGCGCTTCCATCGTGGTCGCACGCGGATGCTCATCCTTCTCAACGACAATAGGATCGCCCTTGCGCTGCGGAATGGTGACGGAGGTGATTTCCTTTGCCAGCCGGCCGTTTGCCTGCGCCGCCGCGGCCTTGGCCTGGCTGCGGACCGCAAAGGCGTCCTGGTCCTCGCGCGAGACCTTGTATTCCTCGGCAACGTTCTCGCCGGTCTCCGGCATGGAATCGACGCCGTACTGCTTTTTCATCAGAGGATTGATGAAGCGCCAGCCGATCGTCGTGTCGTAGATCTCGGCGTTGCGCGAAAAGGCCGTCTCGGCCTTCGGCATCACAAAGGGTGCGCGCGACATGCTTTCCACGCCGCCGGCAATCATCAGCTCGGCCTCGCCGGCGCGAACCGCACGGGCGGCGGCGATGACCGCATCCATGCCGGAGCCGCAGAGGCGGTTGATCGTCGTGCCGGGCACCGAGACCGGCAGGCCGGCAAGCAGCGATGACATGCGGGCGACGTTGCGATTGTCCTCGCCGGCCTGGTTGGCGCAGCCGAAAATCACGTCGTCGACGGCTTCCCAATCCACCTTGCCGTTGCGCTCGATCAGCGCCTTCAACGGCACGGCGCCGAGATCATCGGCGCGAACGGCCGACAGCGAGCCGCCAAAGCGGCCGATGGGGGTGCGGATATAATCGCAGATATAAGCGTCAGCCATTAGGCTTCTCCTCAGAGTTCCGGAACGACGAGATCGGCGACCGGGCCGTCGATATGGAGCGGCGCGCCGGTCATCGCCTGCAATTCCTCGACCGTCATCGCAGCGAGCTTCTCGCGCAGCACGAAACGGCCCTTCACGATATCGATGACGGCGTGGCTCGTATAGACGCGGGTGATGCAGGCGACGCCCGTCAGCGGGAAGGTGCATCTGTCGACCAGCTTCGGCTCGCCGTTCTTGGTGACGTGCTCGGTGATGACGCAGACCTGTTTGGCGCCGTGCACGAGGTCCATGGCGCCGCCGACGGCCGGCACGCCCTTGGCGCCGACCCGCCAGTTGGCGAGGTCGCCGGTCTGGGCCACCTGGTAGGCGCCGAGGATTGCGACGTCGAGATGGCCGCCACGCACCATGGCGAAGCTGTCGGCATGGTGAAAGAAGGCCGAGCCGGGCTTCAGCGTCACCGGCCGCTTGCCGGCATTGATGAGATCCCAGTCCTCTTCACCAACGGGCGGTGCCTCGCCGAAATCGAGGATGCCGTTTTCCGTATGGAAGATCGCCTGGCGGCCGGGCGGCTGGTAGCGCGCCACCATTTCCGGAAAGCCGATGCCGAGGTTCACATAGGCGCCGTCGGCGATGTCCTGAGCGGCGCGCCATGCAATGCTGGCGTTGGAAAGCTTGATGTCTTCGCGAGTGTTGATGGGGCTGATATCGATGGTCATTGATAAGCCACTCCGGCTCGAACGAGCTCTTCTTCCTGGGCGGGATTGGCGACCTCGACGACGCGGTCGACGAAGATGCCGGGGGTGACGACATGCTCAGGTTCAATGCCGCCGGCGGGAACGACGCGGGAGACCTGGACGATGGTCTTCGCCGCCGCCATGCACATCAGCGGATTGAAGTTGCGTCCGGCCTTGTTGTAGATGAGGTTACCGTGGGTGTCGCCGATATGCGCCTTGACGATGGCGAAATCGGCCTTCAGCCAGCGCTCCTGCACGTAATGGCGGCCGTCGAATTCGGCGATGACCTTGCCTTGCGCAAGCTCGGTGCCGTAGCCGGTCGGCGTGTAGAAGGCCGGGATACCGGCGCCGCCGGCACGGATGCGCTCGGCGAGCGTTCCCTGGGGCACAAGCTCCAGCTCTATCTGACCGGCCAGATATTTCTCCGTGAAGGCGCGCGGGTCCGACGACCGCGGGAAGGAGCAGATCATCTTCCGCACCATGCCCGCGTCAATCATCGCGGCAATGCCGATGCGGCCGTTGCCGGCATTGTTGTTGATCACCGTGAGGTTCTTCGGTCCCTTGTCGATCAGGGCGTGGATCAGCTCGATCGGCGCGCCCGACCCGCCGAAGCCGCCAATCATGACGGTCGCCCCGTCACCGATTTCGGAAACGGCCTCCGCCGTGTTCCCGATAGTTTTGTCCATGCTGGATCACTCCTTGCCCGGTTCGGCGGGATGCTCCTCCCCGCCTCTGGACTGATGGATAGAACGAGATGGCAGGACCGGCAAGAGATTTGTGCGTTATTTGATATTTGTTCGTATACCGCACAAACTGGGAGACCGAAATGGGGATTGGTTTTATTGCCCTTGGTTTGGGCGGTTTGATGTAATTGATTTGTCCACAAAATCTGGAATTTTCGTAACAGATTGTTATAACTGGATTATTTTAATTTAGCGGCAACTAATTTCATATGAGTTGATTCGTCTCTGATAAAGTCGTTGCGCGACCGGGACGACACCCATCGCCGTCGCGTCGGACTTGCGGTAGAGAAGGCCGGCGGTCTGCTGATCGCCGACGATGTCGGCAACACGATCTGGCGCGTGACCGCAGCACCAGCGACGCAATGACCAGGCTTGCGCGGACCGGACGCCGCGCCTGCGCGGCTGGCGATCATCCTTTGACGATTAAGACGGTCCCCTTGGCGAGGCTCAAAACCTTTGATGCTTGGCTCCCGAGGATCAGCCGATTGATCCCACGGTATCCATGCGATCCCATCATAATGAGGTCACTGCCAATCCGCTCTGCGGTATCGACGATACCATCGGCAGGGCTCGCGCTCTCGACCGCGACTGTATCGACGTCACCCGTGCATAGCTTCGCAGCCGCTTGGAGTGTCTTCTTGCTGTGCTCCGCATTGCCCTTCGCGATGTCTTCGTACATGAGGGGCGACCAAACGTCTGGTGCGAAGAACATTGAGGGGATCGAACTCACGGTTACGATCGTGATTTTTGCTTTGAGTATTTGAGCTAGCTCGGAAGCCTGCTTCACTGCATTCGTCGCAAGATCAGACCCGTCTGTTGCGACAAGGATGTGCTTGAACATCGTCGTTCTCCTGTACGCTTGCGCGAACCGAACATAAACCACAGTCGAAGGTAGAGTCTATCGACGGCCGCTTTGCGACAGAACACGTTGTAACGCGCCGGTTCTGATGCCAAATCTACGGTGGAAAGCACGGCTCAGGGCCGCTTCGGACTGGTATCTGACTTCGGCGGCAACTTGGGCGATGGAATCTGCCGAGTCGACCAGCGGCGCTATTCCACAAATCCCCTGGAACGTGCCAACGAGGGTTGCCCTGGGACGGGCCACCAATGTCCGCGAGCGTGTCAACGGTCTAATTTCGACAGGGCTGAAATGCTGTCTTGACGGAGATCGAACGTTAGCCCCGCGATTTTCACGTTGCGACCATTAGCAGACAACACCGGAGGATACTCACGGAAGCACCAATCACTTCCCGCAGCATCAGTAAGAAGCGCTATAATTGACGGCGCGCGCCTTCTATCAATCACGCCATGCCCAAATAGCTCGTCGTTCGCACGCATCCAGTCGGCGAGCTTCCCGACTTCCGAGATCGCCCTACACGAGCTTCTTCGGCCATCACGACACAACTCACCAAGTTCTCAGGCAGCCTACCAAGCGGCCGTTTTCATTTCATGATCTTGATTGCTGCGGGCTCCGTACCTCTTGTCGGCGCTTGCTTAACATTGGCGAAGAGCCTATGCCTAGAAAATATTGTATACAAAATTCAAAAGACTTGATGTCAAAGTCTGAATGCCGTATCAACCCATTCAGGGATGGAGGAGATGATGAGCTTGAGCCAAGGCCAAATACGGCCGGTCATTGCGTTAGCCATGGGAGATCCAGCAGGGATTAGCCCCGAACTCACTGCCAAACTGTGGGCTCGTGAAGAGATCGCAGATATTGCACAATTGGTCGTCATCGGAGATCGTCGCATTTTCGACAAAGGCGCCGCCGATGCCGGGCTGGACCTCACGATTGAAACAACGGCAGCGGGTCAATTTGCTGCGCTCAAGTCGGAGCGCCATGTCTTCATCGATCTTGCGCATCTTGACCCGTCAGAGGTCTCGCCCGGAGAAGCCACGCTGGCCGGCGGGCGGTTTGCAATGGCCAATTTCCGCCACGCTCTCGAGCTTGCCGTTTCCCAACAGGTTTCAGCGGTCTGCTTCACGCCCTTCAACAAGAAAGCCATGCGCTTTGCCTATCCAGGTTATGACGATGAGAGCCGCTTTGTCTGTGACGTGATCGGCTTCGAAGGAAAAGTGCGCGAGTTCAACATTCTGGAAAGAGTCTGGAACGCCCGCGTCACTTCACACATTCCGTTTTCTGCTGTTTCCTCGGCAATTTCTGTCGAGGGGATAATGGCCGAAATCGAACTCACCACGCGTTGCCTTGCCGAAGCTGGCCATGCTGACGCCCGGATCGCGGTCGCGGGCCTTAATCCGCACGCCGGCGACGGCGGAAGCTTCGGCATGGAAGAAATCGAGATCATAGAACCTGCGGTGGCGCTTGCCAGAGCACGAGGCTTTAATGTCGATGGCCCATTCCCGGCAGACACCGTCTTTCTGCGCGCGGTCAAAGAAGGCTACCGCGCCGTCCTGACGATGTATCATGATCAGGGGCAGATCGCGATGAAGCTTATGGGTTTCGATGAGGGCGTCACCATAATCGGTGGCCTACCATTCCCGCTCTGCACGCCTGCCCACGGTACTGCTTACGATATCGCCGGCAAGGGCATTGCAAACATCGGCGCGAGCCGCGAGGCGATTTTTCTGGCCGCACGCATGGCGTCAAGGACGCACTTTGCTGCCGGATAGCCGTTCTTAAAGAATACCCGGTGCGAGGAGGTTCGTACCGGCTTCATCTAAACAAGGAGGTAGAAGATGAAGACTTTGGCCATGAGCATGACTCTTGCAGCCGCGTTGGCGATGGCTGGCCAAGCATTGGCCTTCGAGCCGACAAGGCCCGTCGAGTTTGTTGTTGCGTCCGGCGCCGGCGGCGGGACCGACAATTTTGCCCGCACGATCCAGTCAATCATCACCAAGCACAAACTCATGAGCAAGTCGATGGTGGTCTTGAACAAGGGTGGCGGCAGCGGCGCCGAGGCATTTCTTTACGCTAAGCAGAACGATGGCGACCCCAACAAGCTGTATTTCGGGACCAATAACGCCTATCTGCTGCCGCATGTTGCTAAGATGGCCTATTCGACGAAGGACTTGACACCGGTCGCGGCGATGGCTTTCGACGAGTTTCTGGTCTGGGTTAAATCGGACTCCGAATATACGACGCCAGCCGCACTCGTGGACGCAGCCAAGGCGGCACCAAATAGCGTTGCTTTTGCAGGCAGCCAGTCCAAGGACACTGACGAAACCCTGGTGGCGCTGATCGAGCAGGCCACAGGCGCTAAGTTCAAGTACCTGCCCTTCAACGGTGGCGGCGAAGTCGGTGTTCAGCTCGCGGGCGGCCACGTTGCCGCCAATGTCAACAACCCCAATGAGAATATCGGTCAATGGAAGGCGGGCGCCGTCAAGCCGCTCTGTGTCTTCTCCGACAAGCCGATGGCAAAAAGCGAGCCGATTTACGAGGGCAAGGGCTGGGGCGACATTCCGATCTGCTCGTCGGTAGGTATCGCGATCCCGTCCTATAAGATGCCCCGCACCGTGTGGGTCGCCGCCGGGACGCCTGAAGATGCAGTCGCCTATTATGCGGATATCATGAAGAAGGTCAGCGAGACGCCGGAATGGGCGGAATATATCCGCAAGACCTCGCAAACCGGCGATTACCTTGACGGCGCGAAATTGACGGATTTCATCGGCACCAGCGAGACGAAAGCGGTGAACGTCTTCAAGACGGAGGGCTGGCTGGTTCAGTAAGCGAACTGACGAACAGGCGCCCAGGGATCCGGCGGACACTGCCGGATCCCTTAGATGAAGGAAACCGATCATGCATATCAAGCGCCTCCATATGGAGGTCTTCACCGCCGCCGGCGTAGCCGCAATCGGCGTGCTCGCAGCCACAGGCTCGTTGGAGCTTGGTGTGACCTGGGGGGATTCAGGGCCGCAGCCCGGCTACTTCCCATTTTATGTCGGCCTCATCGTCATCGCGGCGAGCATCGGCTGCATCGTGCAGGCTATCTTGAAGGCAAGGAGCGCCGAGCAGCAGGAGACTTTTCTCGAGCCGGAGCAGACCCGGCGGCTTCTCTCCTTCTTTATTCCGATGATCGTCTTCGTCGTCGTGACGATCTATTTCGGTGTCTATGTTGGAAGCGCGTTGTATCTGTTCTATGTCGCCTGGCGCCAGGGAAAATACAAACCCCAGCATGCGATCTTCATGGGCGTTGCTTTTTCGATCGTACTCTATTTGGTTTTCGAGACCGCGTTCCAGGTGCCTCTGCACAAAGGCCCGCTCGAAGACATGCTTGGCATTTACTGAGCGCAGCGGGAGCATATCTCATGGAAAATTTCGGACTGCTGATCGACGGTTTTGGCATTGCGCTGACCCCCATGCACATCATGCTGATGGTTGCTGGCGTCCTGCTCGGCCTTGTCGTTGGTGTGCTTCCGGGGCTTGGTGCCCCCAATGGCGTATCGCTGTTGATCCCTCTGACATTCTCGATGGATCCGGTATCGGCCATCATCCTTCTGGCATCCATGTATTGGGGAGCGCTGTTCGGCGGGTCGACGACCTCCATTCTTTTCAATATTCCAGGTGAACCAAGCTCCGTCGCGACGACCTTCGACGGATACCCGCTGGCGCGCTCCGGACAATCTACGCGTGCACTTACCTTTGCTTTCATATCGGCCGGCATCGGCGCGCTTATTGGCGTTCTCGTCATCACGCTGTTGTCGTCATGGGCCGCCCGCTTCGCGCTCCGGTTCGGCGCTCCTGAGTATTTTGCGGTCTATTTCCTGGCCTTTTGCGCATTTGTCGGGATGGGAAGCGCTTCACCGCTGAAGACCGTCGTCTCGCTCGGACTTGGCCTGCTGCTATCGGCGGTCGGAATGGACACGGTGACTGGCTCGCTGCGGCTGACATTCGGCATCGACGCGCTTGTGAGCGGCATCAGCTTCCTTGTTGTTGTCATCGGCCTGTTCGGCATAGGCGAGTTGCTGGCGACGGTACAGGATGGTCTGAAATTTCGTGGCGTTTCCTCTCGCATCGATCCGCGTGATGTCTTTAGGACCATCTGCGAGATGCCGCGCTATTTCACGACGATCGTCCGCTCTTCCTTGGTCGGCATATGGATGGGAATCACACCCGGCGGGCCGACAGCCGCATCCTTCATGAGCTATGGCCTCGCCCGGCAATTGTCGAAGCCCGGCGCGAAGTTCGGAACCGGCCGCCCCGAAGGCATCATCGCTCCGGAAACAGCCGACCACTCGGCCGGAACCTGCGCCATGTTGCCGATGCTGGCGCTAGGGGTGCCGAGTTCCGCAACCGCGGCCGTCATGATGGGCGGCTTGATGATTTGGGGCCTGACGCCCGGTCCCATGCTGTTCACCACGAAGCCCGACTTCGTCTGGGGTCTGATCGCCAGCATGTATGTGTCGAATATCGTCGGCGTCTTCCTCGTCCTTTTAACCGTTCCATTTTTTGCTGCCCTATTGCGCATCCCATTCACTATTATTGGTCCGATCATCGTCGCGATCTGCTTCGTAGGCGCCTATACGGTTGCGAGCGCCACTTCCGATCTGTGGCTGGTGTTGATCTTCGGTGCTGTCGGCTTCATCTTCAACAAGCTTGAATTCCCGCTGGCACCGTTGGTTCTGGCGATGGTGCTTGGCAACAAGGCGGAAGAATCCTTTCACCAGTCCATGATCGTCTCGGATGGATCGCTCGCGGTGTTCTTCTCCAACTTTCTGGTCGGTACCATCATGACGATTGCGCTCGCGCTTCTCATCGTCCCGCAGGCCGCTAAGCTTTGCTCCCACCTCAAGCGGCGTCAAGAAGTCGACCCGGCGGCATGAGCCGCGTCGACTTGATTTTCACACTCGTCAGCAAGGTCCACATATGAATTACCATAGCTATTTCGGCTCCAATGCCGAGGCGGTCGAATGCTGCATTGTCGGCACCGGGGGATTTGGCCGGACCTTTCTCGCCCAAAGCCTGAAGACGCCGCTTATCAGCACGCGGGTTGCGGTCGATCTAAGAGCGGAGACGGCTGTCGACGTCCTTCGCGGTCTCGGCATCGATGACGCCAAGATCGCGCGGTGTGACACGGCTTTGAAAGCGAAAGCCGCATGGGAGAAGGGCTTCTTCATCGCAACCGGTGATATTGCAAACATTCTCGAACTGCCGATTTCCGTCGTCGTCGAGGCAACCGGCCACCCGGAAGCCGGCGCCCGCCATTCGCGGCTTGCGATCGATGCAGGCAAGCATGTGGCGTTGGTCTCGAAGGAGGTCGATAGCGTCGTCGGGCCCGGCCTTTCTTTGCGCGCACGCCGCAATAATGTCATCGTTACCCCGGTCGACGGCGATCAGCCAAGCCTGCTCATCGGCTTGATCACATGGGCGGAGGTATTAGGACTGGAGATCGTCGGCGCCGGCAAAGCGAGCGAATATGACTTCGTGTTTGACCCAGCGCTCAAGACCCTGAATTCAAACGGCACAGTCATAGCCGCTCCCGAATTCGCGGACTGGATTGAGCCCACCAGCTTCGAGATATCGGCGGTCGCCGCGAAGCGCGCCGCGATCGCATCGGCGTTGCCGCAACGCGCAGTGCCGGACCTTTGCGAGCTGACGCTTGTCGCCAATGCCACCGGCTTTCGGGTCGACAGATCCGACCTGCACGCGCCGATCGTCCGCATTTCGGAAGTCGCCGATTTCTTCTCCCCGCAAACGAGTGGCGGGCTGCTCAAGACGCCCAGAAGTCTCGAGGTATTCCATTGCCTTCGCCTTCCCGGGGAAGTGAGCTTTGCCGGCGGCGTCTTCGTGACTGTGCGATGCGAAGACGCGCTGACCTGGGAGATGCTTGCGGAAAAGGGCCATGTCGTCAGCCGCAGGGGCGATATCGCGATGCTTTATATTCCCCGGCATCTTCTTGGCGTTGAAGCAGCCACCAGCATCCTGGAAGTAGGGCTGCGCGGCGTCTCCAGTGGCGCATCAGAGCCGCAGCCGGTCATCGACCTCATCGCCTATGCCGATGCAGATATTCCCGCCGGCACCGTTTTAACCGCCAGCGGACACCATCATTCGATCGTGAACGTATCGGCCAGAATGGTGCCCGCAACACGGATGTCGGAGCGAACCCCGGTACCGTTTTATCTCGCGGCAAACCGCAAGCTCGCGAGAGCTGTTTCGGCGGGTCAGCCGATCCTCTGCGGCGACGTCGAACTCGATGAGGCGTCGGAACTACTATCACTCCGGCGGGAACAGGACGAAGCCTTTTTCGGACAAGCCTTAGGGCCTGTGGACAGTTAGGTTTCGGGCGCGGCGCGAGCCGGATTTGTGGATGGCGAGGAGAAGGAACTGCCGCCGTGGAGCCCATCTCGACGAGGGGGCCTTCGACGCAGTCGGCCGCAAAATCCGCCGCTTCCCGAAGGGATATGGTGAAAATCGCCCATTTCGGCGTCGCGAAACCTTGATGGAGATTGGCTCCACCATCGGTTTCGCTCCTGGGACTGAACGATTTTCCCTCATACCGCGCTCCAAAACCCTAACTGCCCGCCGGCCTAACGCTGCCGTCGGATTGTCCGCCGATACCGTAGAATCGGAATCGGAGCATGATGGCTGATCGCTATTTACCCGGTGAGGAACCCCTTTTGGTCTCCTGTTTGCTGGACGACCGCAAGGATCCTGGCATTCCGCAGATAGGCAAATTACCAACGAGTCGCTGATCAGCGGGCCGATCTCCGGCGCGTCGCTGATGGCGGGAACTTTCTTCGCCGAACGCTAGGTGATCAGAATCTCAGAGAAGGACCTTCCGAGTAGTGATGGACATCATCACCCTGACATCTGGCCCTGATGCTCGTAGGCCTTCGGGGCTGACCGAGCCGGTCAGCCCCGCGCGTTAAGCGTCAGCGCGATCGCCCGATGAAGTCGGAGACCAGGGCCGCTACCATGGCAAGTGATACTGCACCTGCATCCGGATGACCGATGCTCTTTTCCGCAAGCGGCCTTGCACGGCCGAGACGAGGCGCGAGCTCTGAGGTTGCCTTGGCCGCGTCCTGTGCCGCTCCAGCGGCAGTCTTCCACGCTTGAGCAAGCGGCTTGCCGGCCTTTGCCCCGCCAGTCAGTGTTTCGACGAATGGAACGAGGGCATCCACCAGCGTCTTGTCACCCACGCGTGCTCGGCCCAGGCGAGTCACGCCCTGAAGCGCGAGCCGTGCACCTTCGATAATCGCCTTGTCATGGAGCGCGTTGGCATCACTCAATGCATTGCTCCATGATCGCAAGAGCAGACCCCAGATCGCCCCGGAGGTTCCGCCTGCCCGATCCGCCCAGGCGTCACCGCCGCGTGCCAATGCTGTTTGTACGCCGGCACCCGCCTCGACCGCAGCGGATATCGCTTGTGCTGCAGCATCCGAACCGCGTCGCATGCCTTGCCCATGGTCGCCGTCGCCTGCCACCGCATCGATCCGGCCCAGCTCAGCCTCCTGATCCTTGAGCATCGCTGCAATGCCGGCAAACAGATCGCTGATGCAGCGTGCCGCCTTGCGGGACGCCTCGGAGGCGGCTGGAATCACGGAAGTGGTTTCCTCGTCGACGTTGGTATCAGTCCTGAGATCCGCGGCACTCGTGCGTCCCATGCGAAAAGCAGGTGAATCGCAAGGCGCAAGCCAATAACTTTCCAGTTCCTCGTTCAACCACGTCAGCGTCAGCGAGCAGCCCTGCATGTCGAGGCTGGTCACAAACTCTCCTACCTGAGGTTCAACCAGATCGAGACCATCGGCCTTCAATCTGTCCTGTACCGCCGTCCACAGCACGAAAAGCTCTTCGTATTTGGTGGATCCCAGACCGTTCAGCACGGCGGCAACACGGTTGCAGCCGGTCGGCCTTTCGGCAAGCAGCTTACCGGCCAGAACGCCTGCCAGATCGGTAGCGCTCGCAACATCCTGCTCGCTGATGCCCGGTTCGCCATGGATCCCCAGGCCAAGCGCCATGCGGCCCTTCGGCACGGTGAAAAGCGGCCCTTTCGCACCCGGCAGCGTGCAACCCCCAAAGGCGACACCAAAGGAGACGGTGCGGTCGTTGGCCAGCCGCGCAATCCTTTCGACCTCATCCAGCGACAAGCCCACTTCGGCCGCCGCACCGGCTATCTTGAAAACAACAAGATCGCCGGCAATGCCACGCCGCATCGCATGCGTCTCCGCCGGAGCGCTGGCCACATCATCCGTCACTGCGATGATGCGCACGTCGATACCCTCGGCACGCAGGCGCTCGGCGGCAACGCCGAAATTCAAGACATCGCCGGCATAATTGCCGAAACCGAGAACAATGCCGCCGCCATTATCCGCGTGGCGGCAAACGCGAGCAATCGCGGCGGTCGAGGGCGATGCGAATACGTCGCCTGCAACGGCGGCATCCGCCAAGCCAGCTCCTACGTAACCGGCAAAGGCCGGATAGTGCCCGGAGCCACCGCCAACCACCACCGAAACCTTGCCTTTCGGCACGGTGGTCGCACGGACGACGCCGTTGCTAACAAGGCGAACATGGTTTGGGTAAATCTGGCAGAAACCGACAAGCGCAGTCGCCGCAAATTCCTCGGAAGCATTAAAGATCGTGGTCATGAAACGCTCCTCAGCTACGCGGCAGTATACGCCGGAGGTAATCGCGATTGGCAGCGCTGACGGACAGTCCGTCACCGCCATAATGCTCGCACAGAAAGGGGCTTTCGAAGCCGTGCTGAAGCGCCAGCTTGATTGCGGTCCGGTAGTTGATCAATCCGCATTCAAGCGGGACCGGATGGGTACCAATTAGACCGGACGTCTCGTCCTCGATACGCATGTAGTTCTTGACGTGCCAGTATTTCGCATAGGGCGCGACCTTGGTCATCATCGCCAACCAGTGCTCGACAGGCCGGTGAAGGCGAATGAGATTGCCGAGGTCGGCGTTGATGCCGACATTGTCGAGCCCCACGTCCTCGACGAAGCGGACGGAACTGTCCGCTGTGCCGAGATAGGTGTCCTCGTACATCTCAAGAGACACCTCAAGACCAACCTCGGCCGCATGGCGGCCAAGCTCAGCGATGCGGGCAACGGCCTTGCGCCATATCGCCGGATCATCGGGGTTCTTCGCCCCCTGCTCGGTCCAGAACCACAAGGCGTTCTTCTGCTTTTCCGTCAGTGGCTCGAAAAAACCGAAGGAGACGCTGCCCGCCCCCATCTCGACGGCGACATCGATGAGACGATGGCTATAGGCGAGATAGTCGTCGCCATGGGACGCATCGATCACGCTTCGCCGCGCGGTGGAGATCGCCGGTATGGTCAGACCACGAGCAGCCACGATATCTTGAAATTCGCGGCGGCGTGACGGTGAAAGATCGGCAACCCTAAGCCAGCTATCGGTTGGGTCGATCTCGGTAAAGCCGGCATCGGCGACATCGCTTATGGTATCCGCCCACTCGTCTGCCGTTTGGTCCTGAACGGAGCGGCCGTCTGGCAGCATGTTCGGATACTGGATCATTGCCGCGGCAATCGGCCAGTTATCACGCGTCCATTTTTTGTTAGCGCTCGTCAACCTCATCCTCCCTTTGACAGTAAGCCCGCGTCCTCCCGGGCATATGGCCGGCGACAGCGCCGGCCGCTGGATAGTCAGGCCGCCTTGGCATCCTTGCGCTGGCGGGACGCAATGCGTGCGGCAAGCAGGATTGCCTCGCGGCTGGCTCCCACATCGGCAATGCCTTTGCCGGCAATGTCATACGCCGTTCCATGGGCTGGGGTGCAAAGCGGGAAAGGCAAGCCGCCCATCATCGTCACGCCCTTGTCGAAGCCGATCAGCTTCATCGCGATCTGTCCCTGGTCGTGATACATGGTCAAGACGGCATTGAAGCCCTCCTTGAGGGCGCGGAGGAAGACGGTGTCGGCCGGGAACGGTCCTTCGACGGCAAATCCCCGCGCTTGTGCAGTAGCCACGGCAGGCTCGATAATGTCGATTTCTTCCCTACCGAAGCTACCGCCGTCGCCAGCATGTGGATTGAGGCCTGCAACCGCGATCCTTGGCTGGTTAATTCCCGCCGCCTTGAGGCAAGACAGCGTCAATTCCAGCTCGGCCATGATCCGATCGACGGACAGGTTGGCGGACACTTCCTTGAGCGGAATGTGGGAACTGACCCGGGCGTTCCAGATCTTTTCCAGCACATTGAACTCGCGGACCTTACCCGTAAACGACAGAACGTCAGAAACAAACCGGATCTCGTCGTCATAACCGGGATAAGCGTAACGCATCGCCTTCTTGTTGAAAGGCGTGAAGCAAACGGCATCGGCCTTGCCCGCCTGTGCGAGTTCGAGCGCCGTGCGGAAGTTCCGCGTAGCGAAGGTACCTCCTGCCAACGTCGCCTCTCCGTGCGTCACCTCGTCAGGCGACAGGTGAGCGAGATCGACGAACACATGCCGTGAACGATCCGTGCTGCTCAGACCGTCAAGCGCCGCAGCCGCTAGATCGAGCTCGACACCGGCTTCGTGCGCCCCCTTATCGAGGATCCGGCGATCTCCGATTGCGATGATATGGGCTGCGTCCGCGACGTCGCCCAGCGCAAGAAGGCTCGCCGTGAGCTCGGGGCTGATCCCGGCAGGATCTCCCATCGCAAGCGCAATGGTGGGTCGACTATCTGCATTCGCGGTGATGTCCAAGGTCCGTCCTCCAGAAATGATTGGAGGCTTTTAGGACATCAGCACGCCAAGAACAAGTCTTTTGCATTTTGTATACAGAATTTTTCGATTTGGAACTCGCTCGGATCTGGTGTAACCATAAGGAGCGGATCATCGATCCGAGCAGAGGTGGGAATTTGGTTTTCGAAGATGAGTGAAATGCTGTCTGAACTGTCGACCTCGAATACCGGCCGCATCCAGCGGACGGCGCTGCATGACGCCCTCGTCGGTAGACTTCGCGATATGATCATCGAAGGAGATCTGGCGCCGGGCACCAGGCTTCACGAAACCCATCTCGGAGAACAGCTTGGTGTTTCGCGCACACCGCTGCGCGAAGCGATCAAATACCTCGCGAGCGAGGGCCTTGTGGAACTCGTCCCAAGTCGCGGGGCAATGGTCAAACGTTTCAGCGGCAAGGACGTGCACGATATGCTGATCGTGCTGAAGAGCCTGGAGGAGCTCGCGGGAAGCCTAGCATGCGCCACGGCCACGGATTCAGAGATCGCGGCGGTTAGACGCCTTCATGACGAGATGCTTCGCTGCTACGAATCCAGAGATCGGCTGCGCTATTACAAATTGAACCAGGAAATCCATACCGAGATAAGCCGGATCGCGCATAATGCGGCTCTGAGCGATATGCAGGCGCTATTACAATCTCGCCTGAAAAGAATACGCTTCATCGGTCACGAAGGTGCTGAAAAATGGGCGGCCGCAGTAGCTGAACATGAAGAAATGATCGCGGCTCTCGAAGCGCGCAATGGGACGGCCTTGTCGGAAGCTCTGGGACGCCATCTCCTAAATGCTTGGGAGCGTGTCAAAGAGGCCGTGTAGCGCTACCTTTGTCAGCTAAAATCTTAGTCGGCTTAGTCACTCTCTAAGAGCAGCGGACATTCAAGTGAACCGTGTCTTGCGCGCTGACGTCCGGCGATCCGGACTTCCCGCAAAACTCTTCTGGAGTTCAGCCCAATCCTGATAGATCAGGCGGATAGCGAGGTATTTCCTAGGCACCGGTCGGGGTCGCTGACGGCGAGAACCCGCCAGTGTTATCTCACGCAAAGAGGTTCGATGAACACTAGGCCGGCGCCTGCCATTGGGATGCAATGTCCAGCCGTCTTTCCAGAATCGATAGGAATTCATAGACCTTCTTCGGGACATAGCGGCTGCGGGGATAAAACGCTTTGATACTCCGATCCAATGTTATTCCGCCCCCGAACAAGGAGACCAGCGCTCCGGACTTGAGCTCATCGGCGACGCTGTAGAACGGCAAGCGCGCAATTCCGCTCCCCTGCAGAACTGCAATCCGGATCGCGCTCTCGATATTAGTCTGAAACGTGCCGTCGACTGAAATGACGAACTCCTCGCCGCCGCTGCTGACTTTCCATTGTCGAGGGTTGCCCCGCTGCTTCATGTGGATTAGACAGTTGTGCGCGCTGAGTTCCTGCGGCTTGGTCGGTCTGGCATGTCGGCTGAGATAATCCGCCGAGGCGCATACGACATAGGGCACGGTGCCGAGCTTCCTCTCGAACAGACCGCTTTGAAAGAAACTGTCGTCATCGAAGTCCCTGCTGCCGATCAAGACGTCCACGCCACGTTCCATTAGGCTGGCCGAATAAACGCTGAAGGTCAGCTCCACCTTCACCGTAGGAAACTGAACATTGAAATCACCGATGGCGGGCAGGACGAGCGCCTGGCCGACGCCCGGGGTGCTGTGGACCCGCAGCGTGCCGATCAGTTCGCGGCTGACGGCATTGGCATTGGCCTTAGCGGCGTCGAGCTCTCCCAAGATCCGTACGCAATGCTCGAAGAACACATTGCCGACGTCAGTCAGAAAGACCCGGTGGGTCGATCTGTGAAGCAGGGTCAAGGCAAGGGCATGTTCGAGCTGTGTTATATGCTTGCTCATATAGGACGGCGATTTGCCGAAATGCTTTGCAGCGATCGTGAAACTTCCGTGCTGGACCACCCGCGCGAAAATTACGATGTCGTTAAGGTCCAAGCCTTCGAAGCTGGAGCGAGCGATAGGAGGCGTCTGCATCATTAATGAAAGCTGGCACATATTGGAGCGCTCGGCAATTCGGTTGCGCAGGCACGCCGAATTCTCACGCGCGCCATTTCATGATGCGCTCGCGAAATAGGTACGTTCTCTGATGGGCTCAGCTTGCCGGTCCCTTGAGGATCGGTGTCTAGATGACGCCGGTCAGGCTTTCCTTCGGGATGGCGCGCGAGAGAGAGGGATGAACGGATAGCGACGACTGCCGAGCGAACAGGCGACGTAGCGGGCCGGCTGGGTCACGACAACGAATTTCGATGCTTCGGAATTGGAAGACGGCGTTACTGTTTACGCCATTTCGGCAACCGTCCTTTGTGAAGAAAGGAGGCCATTATGGGAGCCTCGTTCACAAACGGTACTTTCGTTTCGGAAAAGACGTTTTTCGCATCTGCTTGATGACTTGGATCAATGCGGGTGTCACTATGATCGAAATCAGGAGTCAAAGAGCTCCAATATCGCAGTGTCAAAGCATTGCGATCAATCAACGGGAACTGAACTAGGACATCAGAGCAATGCATATCCGCAGCCTTACCAGCCGCGTCTGACGGCAGAAATCCGTCGGCTTCACTTTTGAAGCGCCCGAAGGCGCATGGTTTTGCCATCTGCTTTTGAAGGTGCCGTGCGGCCAGGCGCAAATCCGATCCATCCGTCATGCCGCCAATGCGGCCGACCTCGGTTCCCTTGGGAACCGACAAGGTCTTTGCGCGGCCGGCGGCAACCTCGGCATAGGACGTGGCCTGACATCGATTCAGGACTGTCCGATCATGGGAAAAGCAGATGAATATTGACGTAGCCCAGCCGATGAGACCGACCGCTGTCGTGACAGGCGGAGCGAAAGGCATCGGCCGGGCGATCGTGCTGGCTCTGGCCGAACGCGGATACAATGTCGCGGTCGTCGATATTCTTGATGAACGGGGATGTGAGACGGCGGAAGAAGCCTCGGCCCTCGGTGCCGATTGCAAATATATCCGGACTGACGTGGCCGACGAGCAGTCCGTCGTTGCGATGGTGGACAAGGTCCGCGCCCAGCTCGGCGAACCGCACGTGCTCGTCAACAATGCCGGCATCTATCCGCGGCACAGTGCCGTCGAAATGCCCTATGAACTCTGGCAGCACGTGCTCGCCGTTAATCTCGGCGGAGCTTTCCTCTGCAGCCGGACCATTGCGCCCTTCATGTTGCGGCAGGGCAGCGGCGTCATCGTGAACGTCGCCTCCGGCCGCGCGCTGCAAGGTGCTGCGGGCGGCAGCCATTACGCGGCCTCCAAAGCCGGCCTCTTGTCGCTCACCCGGTCGCTTGCGCTCGAGTGGGCACCCACCCTTCGCGTCAATGCGGTCATTCCAGGCGTCACCGACACCGACCAGCCGCGGGAGGGCGATCCCGACGAGAAAGCGCTTTACGCCCGCGGACAAAAAATACCCCTTGGGCGGATCGGCCAGCCAGAGGACGTGGCAAAAGCCGTCTGCTTCTTCCTGTCCTCCGATGCCTCTTACGTCACCGGACAAAGCCTCTGCGTCAACGGCGGCTCAATCATGCACTGAGCGCCGGTTTGAAAAAATCATAGCAAAGAAAGGAAACACTCGTGGCAAAGATTTCACGCCTTCGAAAGGAACTATCGGCACAGCATGTCGGACTTGTGCTCTTCGACTCCCTGAACGGATATCTGCATCCGCCGGAGGCCGGGAAAATCGAGTTCCTGGCTGAACGCAATATCCTGCCGAACCTCGCGCGCCTGCAGGGCGGTGCCCGCAAGGTGGGCATGACGACCTTTTATCCGATTGGCCAGCACGGGCCGAACAATGTCGACAGTGTCGAGCGTCTGACGGATACGGATATGGACCTGAAGCCCGGCCCGAAGGCGCCGATCACGCCGCGTTTCCACAAGGGATCGACGGACGCACAGATCGCCGAAGAGGTCAGCCCGCTGGAAACGGACGTCATCGTTCCAAAGAACCGGTGGAGTTCCTTCTTCCAGACCAATCTCGACATGCAGCTCAGGGTGCGCGGCATCGACACCATCGTTCTCGCCGGCGGCTCGACGGATGTCGGCATCGCCAGCACGATGTTTGCGGCGCGTGATCTCGACTATGGCATCGTCGTCGTTCGCGATGCCTGCTTTTCCGCCCGCGGAAACAATCATGACTTCTTCATGGATCGCGTCTTCCCTCGCATGGGCCGGGTGATGAATGTCGATGAAGCCGTTGCGTTGATGACTGCCTGAATGGAGCCCGCCATGTCTAAAGAAATCCTGACAAGCCGTATCGTCTGCCCCGGTGGAATGCCGGCCATCGTCGCCAAGCCCAACAAGCCTGGCCGGTTTCCCGTCATCGTGCTGATGCATGAGCGATATGGGCTCGTCGAGCATACGGAGCATCTGGCGCAGCGCTGCGCCAGCGACGGTTTTGTCGTTGTCGCCGGTAACTTCTTCTTCGAGCATCCAGACCAGGAAGGACTGGCGAAGGGGACCGCGCGCTGCGATCTTTCCGATCCTGATGCTGTCCGCTTCATCAAGTCTGCATTCGATGCAATGGGCGACGAGCCGGCAGCCGATCTCAGCCGCACGGCCGTCGCAGGCTATTGCCAGACGGGCCGCCATCCGCTGGTCTACGCTTCGGAATTCTCGCCAACGGCCGTCGTCGTCTGGTATGGCGGCGCCGGCCGGAAAGAGTGGGACGTCTCGGAGATCCATCCGCGTCCCTTCGAGGACGTCGTGGCGAAGGTTTCCTGCCCGGTTTTCGGCGCTTACGGCGACATGGACCACATCATCTCGATCGATAATGTCTACCGGTTGCGCGGCATTCTCGAACAAAAACATACTAGCTACGACATCAACATCTATCGCGGCGCGCCGCATGGCTGGTTGAACAGCACGATGCCGGGCCGCTATCGCAAGGCCCAGGCGGAAGCCGCCTGGGCTGATCAGCAGCGCTTCCTGACGCGTGTGCTCTCGCCCGAGCGCGACCCGAATGTCGTTACCTGGAACTTCAATGCGTCCGTCGCTGCCGACTACGACTTCACCAAGAACAAGCGCCTGGAGTGATCGGCCGGTCCGACACTTCGCAGATATTGGCCGGGATGCATCCGTCCCGGCCAAGACTGGCAATGAGGAGCTCTCACAATGGACTTCACAATTATCGGGGCGGCAGGCCACGCGTTCACCACGATGCTCGAGCCGATGCGCTTCCTGTTTCTGATCGGCGGAGTCATTCTCGGCATCATCATCGGCATCCTTCCCGGTATTGGCGGCCTTGCGGGAACGGCACTCCTGCTTCCGTTCACCTACAGCATGGACTCCTATACGGCGATCGCCTTCCTGCTGGGACTTGGAGCCGCCACGGCAACAGGCGACCCCATCCCGGCAATCCTCTTCGGCGTGCCGGGCGGCGTCGGCTCGGCCGCGACCGTCCAGGACGGCTTCGCGATGGCCAAGAAGGGCTTGGCGGGCCGGGCGCTGGCTGCCTCGTATGTGTCGTCCCTCATGGGCGGCGTCTTCGGTGCCTGTCTGCTGGCCGTCGCAATTCCGGTCCTCAGGCCCTTCATGCTTTTCATCGGCTCGCCGGAGCTGCTCGCCTTCGGTGTGTTCGGTCTCTCCATGGTAGCCATGCTTTCCGGCAAGACGCCTTTGCGGGGTCTCGGCGCCGCCGGCATCGGCGTCATGTTCTCCATGATCGGCTCCTCGCCGCAGACGGGCACCATGCGTTGGACGCTCGATAGCCTCTACCTCTGGGAAGGCATCCCGCTGGTGCCGCTCACGCTCGGCCTGTTCGCGCTTCCCGAACTCTGCGACCTCGCCATCACCCGCAATGCCATTGCGAGTGGCAGTCTTGGCAATGTCGGCTCCGGCATGCTTGCAGGAGCTCGCGACAGCATCAAGAACTGGTGGCTGGTGCTGCGCTGCAGCTGGATCGGTGCAGGCTTTGCAACCGTCCCCGGCATCGGCGCGGCGATCATCGACTGGATCGCGTATGCTCATGCGCTGCGCACCGAACGCGGCGCAAGGGAAACCTTCGGAACGGGCGATGTGCGCGGCGTCATCGCTGCTGAAAGCGCAAATAATGCCCGCGAAGGCGGCGCGCTGGTGCCGACCATCGCTTTCGGCGTGCCGAGCAGCTCCGGCATGGCCGTGCTAATGGGCGCCTTCCTGGTTCACGGCATCGTGCCGGGACCTGATATGCTGACCAAGCATCTCGATATCACCTATGCGATGGTCTGGAGCGTTGCTCTTGCCAACATCGTCGGCGCGGGCCTTTGCTTCCTGTTCAGCGCACAGTTCGCCAAGCTTGCCACGCTACGCTATACGCTGATCCTGCCGGGCATCCTGTCGATCATCTATATCGGCGCCTATGAAGGTTCGCGGAACTGGGGAGACCTATATGTTCTGCTCCTGTTCGGCGTCGTCGGCTGGATCATGAAGCAGATGCGTTGGCCGCGCCCGCCGCTGATTCTCGGCTTTGTCCTTGGCGCATCGATCGAATCCAATCTTTTCATATCGCTAAGGGTCTACGGGGCAGACTGGATCTACCGCCCCGTCGTCATCCTTCTCTTCGCGCTTGCGCTGATCAGCCTCCTCAGGCCCGTCATCGCCGGCTACCGCAGCGGCAGCATGCGCTTCGGCCTGCGCGATCTGAAGCCCCAGGTGAAGTCGACGGATATCTTCTATGTCGCGGTCATCTGCCTGCTCGGCGCGATGATCTTCGAAGCCTCGTCCTGGCCGTTCGATGCCAAGATCGTCCCGCTGATCGTCGGTGTCGCTGCCCTGTTCTTCGTCGTGATCAGCCTGTTGAACCGGGTCTTCTTCGACGCCAAGGTGCCGTCGAACGATCCTCTCAAGGCAATGCAGGAAGAACAAGGGGACCAGATCCATATGGACCTCGGCTCCGATACGGGCGATCTGCCCCTCAAGACGGTACTCCTGCGGGCGGCGGTCTTCTTCCTCTGGATCGTCGGCTTCATGATCTCCATGGCTCTGATCGGCCTCATCCCGACGGTGCCGCTCTTCGTCGTCGGCTATATGTGGCTCGAACAGCGCGAGCGACTTTACCTCACGGCGATCTATGCCGCCTCGATCGCGATTTTCGTCTACGTCGTCTTCGACAGGCTGCTCTCCATCCCTTGGCCCCCGACAGTTCTCGGAACCTGGGTTCCCGTCCTGCACACCATGATCCCGTCGATGTGAGGCAGAGGCGATGACCGGACACGCACTTGAAGGAGGCGTTGCGCTCGTCACCGGCGGAGGTGGCGAGATCGGCGGGGCGATCGCCTGCCGCTTCGCCAGCGAGGGAGCCGCAATCCTCGTCGCCGATATGCGGGAGGAGGCAGCGATCGCGACCGCCTCGGCCATCAAGGATCGCGGCGGGCAGGCACATGCCGTCCGCCTCGACATCAGGGATCCGGCAGCGGTGCGTGCCGCGATCGATGCCTGCGTCGACCGTTTTGGCAAGCTGACCTCGCTCGTCAATACGGCTGCCGCGGTCACGCCGGACAGCACCGTCGAGATGCTCGATCTCGACGAATGGGCCAATGCACTGGCGGTCAATCTGACCGGGGCGTTCCTGACCTGCAAATATGCCATCCGGCATCTGCGCCGGGCCGGCGGCGGAACGATCGTTAACATTGCTTCCCAGCTCGCCTATGTCGGACCGCCGGGGCGGGCCGTCTATTCCACGACCAAGGCGGCGCTCATCCAGTTCACCAAATGCCTCGCCGTCGATCACGCCGGCGACGGCATCCGCGCCAACACGCTTTCGCCGGGCGCGATCGACACCTTACGCACCATGCGCCGCTACGGATCCCGCGACGAGGCCAACCGCGCACGCGGCCCCAACCACCTTCTCGGGCGCACCGGGCGCGTCGAAGAGATTGCCGCCGGCGCCCTCTTCCTCGCATCCGAGGAATCCTCCTTCATGACCGGCACCGACCTTCTCATCGACGGCGGCTACCTCGCGTTCAAGGGCAGCCGACCATCCGCAACTGCATCGTCAACCTCAAGCGTACGGAGATAGACATATGGTAAGAGCCTTCAGCAAATATATCGCCGCCCTTCTCATGGGCGCATGTTTCAGCGCCCCGGCACTCGCGGACGACGTCGCCGATTTCTACAAGGGCAAGGTGATTACCGTCGTCATCAGCTCTTCGGCCGGTGGTGGTTACGATACGCTGGCCCGCACGATCGCCCGCCATCTCGGGGATCACATTCCCGGCAATCCGACGCTTATCGTCCAGAACATGCCGGGCGCCGGCGGCATCGTCGCCACGAACTACCTCTATAACATCGCGGCCAAGGACGGCACGGTCATCGGCGGCGTCCAGAACAACACGCCCTTCGAACCGCTCTACGGCACCAAGGAAGCGCAATATGACGCGACCAAGTTCGAATGGCTCGGCTCGCCGAGTGTCGAAACCGGCATGCTGACCGTCTGGAAGACCTCGCCGGCGAAGACGATCGAGGATGCGAAGGCGCAGACCGTCACCGTCGGGGTGACCGGCGCCAACTCGACGCCGAGCTTCTATGCCCGCCTGCTGAACGCCGCGCTCGGCACGAAACTCGACATCATCAACGGCTACAAGGGCCAGAACGAGGTCTTCCTGGCGATGGAACGTGGAGAGGTCCAGGGCGCTCCCAGCCTGTTCTATAGCTCGCTCGTCGCGACACGGCCGACCTGGCTTAAGGATGGCAGCGTGCGCGTGCTGGTTCAATTTGGTACGGAAAAGGAACCGAAACTTGGCGATGCCCCCTTCGCTAACGACCTCGTCTCCGATCCGAAGACGCTGGATTTGATGAAGGTCGCCTTCGCTCCGCTCGCCTTCGGTCGTCCCTATCTTACTCCGCCGGAAGTTCCCGCCGATCGCGTCGCCGCCCTGCGGAAGGGCTTCGAGGATATGATGAAAGATCCGTCGTTCATTTCGGACGCAGAAGGGCTTGGCCTTCAGGTCGACTCCCCCCGCAACGGCGAGCAGCTGGCCGATACACTGAAGGAAGCCTACGCCACCTCGCCCGAGGTCGTCAGCGAAATCCGCAAGCTGATCGCCGGCAACGCCGAATAAACTTCATCACCGCTTTTTGTCGACTGCGGATCGCACCGCAGTCGATGTAGTTTGTACAAGAGGTATATTCTCTAGCTTGGCTGAGGTTGTAACGTCGATTCCGTTGGGCAGGCTCTGATGGCGGCACTCGGCGACGCCTGCCATGGTTAGCCGTCGTGGCGGACGTAGGCCGAGAGTGCAAGTCACCAAGTTCTCAGGCAGCCTACTGCGCGGCCGTTTTCATTTCATGATCTTGATTGCCGCGGGCTCCGTACCTCTTGTCCGCGCCTGCTTAACACAGTTGCGGCCGGAGCGCTTCGCTTCATAAAGAGCGGCATCGGCAGTGCGCATGACAGAGGCAAGTTTCTCCCCCGGAGCGAATTCCGCAACTCCAAAGCTCGCCATCACAGTGAAGGAAGACGGCAGCTCGCTCACGGCAATTTCCGTGACCTCGCCTCTCAGTAACTGCGCAAATAAGGCGGCGATCTCCGACGTTGTATTTGGCATGAAAACCGCAAATTCCTCGCCACCGATACGTCCGACCACGGCACTGTTTTCGGTGTTCGCCCGCAAGAGGTCGCCAAATGCCCGGATGACAAGATCGCCAACATGATGGCCAAAGGTATCGTTGATTCTCTTGAAATGGTCGAGATCGCAGAGGATCAGCGCATGTCGGTCGTTGGGTGCGAGCGTCAGGGCGGCCTTTACGCCGTTCTCGAAGCCGAGACGATTGGCAAGGCCGGAAAGGGAATCCTTTTCCGCATTGCTGCGCTCATCCGCCATGATCTCCAGAACGAGCACGGATAGCAGTGTCAATCCCACCGCGACCATGAGCACGGCGGTCGAGCTTTGCGAGATCAACCCATAGTTCGTGTGGATATAGTCCTTTGCGGTCGTCCCTGCCCCCACGAGGATCGCAAGACCTGCCTTGGTGAAGAAATGTAGACAGGTCACCAGCAGCAGGCAGCCGAGCGCCCGATCAATCATCAGCCGGCGCGTAGACGATAAGACGGCAACCGCGCTCGCAAAGATGACGAGCGCGAAAGGCGTCTGATAGGAAAAAGCGTGCAAGGCAGTTCCACGCGGCAGATCGTAGATCAGCAGATCGAGGAAGATGCCGCCCAACAGGAAACAGACCGCCTTCAGCGGGTCGATCTTGCGTCCGTAAAGCTCGCCGATGCCGACCCTGAGCAGAATCATGCCGGCAAGCACGCTCGCAAATGCCCCGATCGCCCAGAACTTGGCCGGATGCGCATATGCGACCAGCAGTTCGCAGAGCGCCGAAAGCGAGGCAATGGCAAAAGCTGCGGCAAACCAGAGAGCTGAGGCCCGCGACCGGCTGCGGGTCGAGACCACCGCAAAGGCCAGCGCAAAGGACATTGCGATGATGAAATTCACCGCTAGGAAAAAGGCCGCTCCGTTCATCAACCCGTTTGTGCAGAACTCTGCACGCCATCCGCTTACCGTTCAGCGCGGATTTTAGAAGCGCATGGACAAGAAACCGTTAATGCCTGAAGGTCGCAGAGGCGCTTCTTATGGCCTTCGACGCTATCGCGGCCAAGGTTGCGTCGTTCTCGGCATGAGCCAACGACCTCGCCTGATCGCGCGGCGTCCACCGCCGCGCGATCGTAGACTGGGGGATTAATGTCCGCCACTCGAGGTGAGTCCCAGAAGCTGCCACTCCCAACGCAGAGCCTGACCGAAGCCGCCGCCCAATTCAGCAAACAGCTTCGACACTTCGTCAGCGGTTTCCTCACCCGCCCAATCCCACTGAAGCTCGCTGAGATAGGCCGCGACCGTCAGCGGACGTGCGCCCGCTTGCAGCATGCGCTGGACACCGCGTTCGTGGCTCTCGCTGCTGCTGCCGCCGGATGCATCAGTGACGATATAAACCTCATAACCTTCCGCAAGTGCCGACAAAGTCGGCAGGTTCAGGCAGACTTCGGTCCAGAGACCGGCCATGACGAGCTTCTTCTTTCCGGTTTTCTGAACCCAGTGGTAGACATCCGGTTCAACCCAGGCATTGAGGCCCGTGCGGTTGATCGGCTTCTGTTCGGGAAATACCGCCTGAATCTGCGGAAGGAGTTCCTGCCGTTCGCCAAAGACGGTCGTCAGCAGCGTTGGGACCTTAAAAATCTTGGCGGCTTTCGCCAACATCGTAACATTGTTGATGACCGTCTCGACAGGGTGCGAACGGACCGCCAGAAGCTGAATATACTGGTGATCGACCAGAATGACCGCGTGATTGTCGGGGGTGAGAACAGAGGCGACTTTCTTCGTCTCAGGCATTTTCTTTCTCCATAGGCTAGATTGCTGCGGAAAAACGCTTCGCAGGATGCGGGGCGCCAAAATTGCTCGGCTTGGGAAGTATCGAGCGGCGACGATGCTAGCCATTTGCAACGACGCCGGAAGCCAACCGCCGGCGGTTCCGGCGTTCGCTCTCATCGAACAAAAAACAGTCCTGGCGAAGACCGCCGCTGCAGACGCAGACCGCACTTCAGCTCAAGGAATATGACGAATAGCTTCGACGCTTGGGCCTCTGAGGGCCAATCCGGACGTTACACAATCCCATGACATCCACTCGGACGAGATCGTAGAAATCCCTCGGATATTGCATCGTCGTGACGGTCGAGCATGGCGTCAGACTTTTCAACCTTTTATTAACGCTTTTGATCTGTATGCTCGCTCCGCCCGAAGCCGGGATAGTGCTTAAAATCAAATGATCCGAGTGGGATTCGTGTCGGCTGTGATCAAAGAATGAAGTGGCGTTTCGATGATATCCTGGCGTTCGTACGCGTGATGGAATGCGGCAGCATCACGTCTGCCGCCGAGCGAATGAATGTATCGAAGTCGGGGATCAGCAAACGCATAAGCGATCTGGAAGCGGCGCTCGGCGTGGAGCTTTTCCAACGTTCCACCCGTCAGTTGCGCCCCACCGAACATGGTGACGCATTCTACGAGCGGATGATCCCCCTCATAAATGAAATCAATCATACGGCGGAGAATTTGTCAGCGCAGGGCGAACAATCGCTGCGGGGTCAATTCCGCATTACCACTCCGATGGCATTTGGTGCCATATATCTCGGCCCGGTGATCGCCGAGTTCGCTCGCCGTCATCCCAGCCTGGAACTGGCAGTCGACTATGACGATCGGCTCGTCGATCTCGTGCACGCAGGATATGACCTCGGAATTCGCATCGGCAACCTCCGAGATTCAAACCTGAGGGCGCGAAAACTCTGCGATTGCGCTCGAATCGTCTGTTGCAGCCCGGCTTATGCCGAAGCGCACGGCCTTCCCAAGACCGTCGCCGAACTCGCTCAGCATACCGTCATCGATTATGCCTACGTTCATGCCAGCCGGCTCTGGCAATTCGAGGGCAAAGAAAAGGGCGCGCCGCCGATCTCGGTCTCGATGCGTAGCCGTATCGTTGTAAACAACGGCACGGCGCAGAGAGATATGGCAATTGCCGGCCTGGGGATCACGTCAATGCCTATGTTCCTGGCGGCCGAGGCACTTCGCCAAGGTAAACTGGTTCCAGCGCTGCCAAGTTTCACCCAGCCGCCGTACACCATTTCCGCAATCTATCCGCCAACACATCACGTATCGGCGAAGGTCCGGACATTCATCGATTATCTCGTTGCATTCTTCACTCCGCCTCTACCTTGGGAATTGGGCTCTGAACGGAATGAAAAATCTGCCTTGCTGAGCCTGCACCAAGAGCATTGATCGCTACGGGCGGCCGCATCTATTGCCAGGTCGCGCTCCACGCTCTGCTATCAAACCGGCATCGGAAGCATCGAGATACAATCCATCAGCAGTTTCGTTCCGAAGGCTTCGACCGGCGTTCGATAACCGAGGAATCTCCGATTGCAGATTTAGCCGCTATTCAGGCAAGCGGGGCGTCGTTTAGATAAGAAAGAGGCTAAGGTGAGCGCTCTTAAGCAGGCATGGCCCAAACGACCGCCTTGAACGGAATCGAACCGCCGACCTCAGCGCCTCGGCCACCGCAACGAAGTAGGATAACAAACCTCCGTTGGCTCGATATCTCCCAACCGCAGCCACATCCTCTATTTATCGAGGCGATTCATCAATTTCCGCAGGCATTTTAGAGAGAGCCCGTGCACGAATTGCTTCCGCGTCATCCTCCGTCAGGGGAACTGGTGCAGGTGACATCTTGCCCGCCGGTCGGCCAACCGCAATCGGGAGGATATCGAGGCCTTTGCAGACGCCATCGTCGGCAAGTGTCAGCCGTAAAGCGGCGCTCCTCCACACATCGACACCCTTCTCATCGTAGGTCGTGGCGCGATTCGTGTGGAAGACGAAGTTGCCGAGGCCGGGGATGATTGCTTTGCCGCGGTGAAAAATTATCGGCTGCATCACCGGCGCACCGGTTCCGAGGATGATGTCTGCACCATTATCGATCAGGCCTCGGCAGAGCTCGAGCATCCATTCGGGTGTCTCCAACCAGTTCGCATCCCAATGATGAGTATGAACCGCCACCGCCACCAGATTGCCGGCCGCTTTTACCGCAGCAATGCCAGCCATGAGCCGACCCCACTCCTTTTCGTCGGCCGACCAGGAAACGCCAATTGTATCGCCGGGAGCGACCGGCGTGCCGAAAACGTCAAGGGCGGCCCGCTCGGCGATATCGTAGCCGACAGCAGCGCGAGCGGCGGAGCGCTTATCGTCGCCTATGGCGCCGGTGATCCGTAGCAGGGTCTCGAATTCTGCCGGCGGCACGCTCACCGTCCGCTTCATACGTAGGGACGCAATGCCGGCACGGTCGCAAGAGGCATAGTTGATATCAGGCTGCGGGCCGAGATCGACCGAAAAGATCGCCAGGGTTTTTTTCTCGCCCGCAACGATTACAGGGGCGGCCGCCTCATCGATATCCGCGCCGCTGCCGGCGAGTTTCAACCCCGCCGCTTCGGCAGCGGCCCGGGTTGACGCAATGCCCGGCGGACCTAGATCGAAGGCGTGATTGTTGGCGTGCGTCACTGCGTGGAAGCCGAGCTTGCGCACGGAGGAGAGCGCCTCCGGCGGCGCGAGATGCAGCGTCTTGGTCTTGGTCGGCCAGGCGCCTGCCGTCTCCACCGTCGCCTCGAGATTTGCAAAGGCGACATCGGCCTTCAGGAAAGCCATGACCTGCCGCTGTCCGTCACCGGAGAAATCGAGCGGGCCGTGGATGAGGATCTGGCCGGTGACGGCGACGGTGAGCGACATGGGTTAACCCTTCGCCGGTTTCAACGCCACCAGGGCGTCGCTGCTGACGATCGGCAAGCGGATCGCCGACGGCCGCCCTGCGTCACAAAACACCGTATTGCGGGCGACCTGTGTCGTGCGGCCGCGGCCTTCCGGCGCGTAGGTGTTAGGATTGACGTCGTATTTCGGGAAGTTGGAGGAGGAAATGTCCAAGCGGATACGATGCCCCTTGGCGAAAAGGTTGGCGCTGGCGAAGGGCTCGATCGTCACCTTGAAGACCTCGCCTGCAACGATTGGCTGTGGCTTCTCGAAGGAGTTCCGGTAGCGGCAGCGGATGATGCCGTCGGTGATGTTGAGTGCATATCCGGTCGGATAGTCCTTGCTCGGTGGGTAGACGTCGATGAGCTTTGCGGTGAAGTCGGTGTCCGCCGCATCTGAGGAGACGTAAAGTTCGACGGTGATCGGACCGACGACAGCGACGTCCTCTTCGAGAACCTCGGTCTCGAAGGAAAGGACATCGGCGCGGGCCGACAGCGGCAGGCCGGGGTGTTTCGAGCCGTAGAACTTTGCGTCTTCACGCTGATCAAAACCACCGCCATCAAAGATCGGCTGGCCGCTGGTCAACGAACCGCCGATGGTCGGTACCGGGTTCTTCGGGTCGAAGTCATAGGTGAAGGGCGCAGCATCCGCCTTTGGCGTGTCGGCGGAAAGAGAGCCGTCCTGGTGGATGTGGAAATTACGGAACTCGGTGCCCGGCAGCGGCCAGTCGGCCGCCTCGATCCAGCGGCCTCCGTGCTCCAACAGGCCCTCGCCGTTGCGGGCGCCGGTACCGCCGCCCATGACGAAGACACGCACGACAGGCTGTTTTGAAACGCCGTTTTCCATGCCCTTCAGCCAGTGATCAAACCAGCTGCGACGAAAGGAGAGCCAGGTTTCGACGACATTGCCGCCGAGGGGCGCCTGCGGGCCGAAGGACGTGTCGCCGGCAAGCGTAGTGTTGCGGTTGCCATGCAGCCACGGCCCCATGATGAGCTGCAGCGGCCGGCTCTTCTTGCCGGAAAGGCCGCGGTAGTTGTCAAGCGTCGACTTCACATAGGCGTCGTACCAGCTCGACATCAATACGCAGGGCACTTCCGGAAAGGTCTCATAGAAACCTTCCATGTAGAGGCCGACGCGGCGCCAGCTTTCGTCGAACGTGCCGCTGCGCCACTGCTCCAGGAGATAGTTTTCGTATTCCGGCATCCAGCGCACCGGCGAGACGCCTTCGCGCCAGGGCATGACGGAGAACCAGGCATGAATATCCTCGGCCTCGATCGCCGCGCGAGCGAATTCGCTACCCTCTCCGACTGCCTGATTATAGGCCCAGGTCGCCTGTTTCAGCTCAAAGGCGCCGCCCTGACGAATGCCGCATTGATAGGCATTCGAGAAGCCACCGGAATCCATGACCATGCAGGCGAGACCAGGCGGGTTGAGGCAGGCGAGCGCCGCCTGCGTGTGGGCCGCATAGGAAAGACCCATCGTGCCGAATTTGCCGTTCGACCAGGGCTGCTCCACGAGCCATTGAGCAGTGTCAAACCCGTCATCGGCTTCGGATATATACTTGCTGAACACGCCCTCTGAATTGTAGCGGCCGCGGCAATCCTGATAGATGACGACATAGCCGGCGCGCACGAAAAAGCTCGCCACTTCGTGACGCTTCATCGGCGTAGGCATGCCGACTTCGATTTCCGAGCGGGAACGCTCCTGTTTGCCGTAAGGCGTGCGTTCCAGAATCGCCGGCAGCCTGCCTTCGATTACTTTGCCGTTCTTGGCAGGCCGGTAGACGTCGGTTGCAAGCCTTACGCCGTCCCTCGTCGTCACCATCACATCGCGCTCGACGACAATGTCGTCGGCAATCACCTCGAAGGGCGATGGCGTCAGAGTATCCATGTCCGTATCCTCAAAATCAAAGGGAAGTCCCGAGCCGGCCCGCCACACCTTGGCCGGCTCCGGTAAATGCCGCGCGCCGCAAGAAACGGCGCGGCGACCTATCTCGTGATGTCCTGCTTACTTGGCGAGACCAGCAAGAACTGGCGTCGTGTCTTCCGTCATATTGGCGACATAGCTGAGGTTCGCCTTGCCGGCCCAGTGAACCTTCTGCCAGTAGAGCGGGATGACCGGCACATCGGCAAAGACTGTCTTGGTCGCCGCCTGCAGCATTTCCACGCGTTTTTTCGCATCGAATTCAGCGGTCGCAGCGACCATCGCTTCATCGAAGGCCGGGTTGGAATATTTTGCGCGGTTGAACGAACCGGTGCCGGCATCCTTGTTGACGGTCATCAACAGGTTGCGCAAACCGGTCGCGGACGTCGGCGTGGAGTTGCCGAGCGAGAAGATGAAGGCGGAGAATTCGCCGGCCGAAGCGCCTTTGGTATAAACGTTATAGGGTTGGGCGACGACGCCATTCACCTTCAGGCCGCCGCGGGCAAACATCTGGCCGAGCGCCTGGGCGACTTCCGCATCACCGGGGAAGCGGTCGTTGGAGGTGTGGATGGTAATGCCGAAACCATCCTTGTAACCGGCTTCGGAAAGCAATTTCTTGGCATCAGCCGCATCGAAAGTCGGAACCTTCATCGACGGATCGTTGCCCGCAACGCCGTTCGGCACCAACTGGCCGGCCGCTTCCGCCGAACCGTCGAGAATGCGGTCGATGATCAGCTGACGGTTGATCAGCTCGGAGAGCCCCTGGCGGACCTTCACTTC
The DNA here is from genome assembly GCF_056755095.1 of Rhizobium sp. SVR5-9E. Lineage (NCBI taxonomy): Bacteria > Pseudomonadati > Pseudomonadota > Alphaproteobacteria > Hyphomicrobiales > Rhizobiaceae > Rhizobium > Rhizobium sp. SVR5-9E. The sequence goes on from NZ_JBNDHS010000006.1 coordinate 66,344, forward strand.
CTTCAGCGGGTTCTTGTCCAGCGGCTTGCCGTCCTTGTCGGTGACGAAGGGGCTCTTGTCGCGGGCGCTGTCGAGCGCGAGATAGATCAGGCGAGCAGACGGGATCGAGAACACCTTAAGGCCGGAAACGCCTTCAATGGTCTTCACGTCTCCCGGCGGCACTGCATCGATCAGGTCGACGGCGCCCGATCGCAGAGCCGCGACGCGCGAGGCATCATTCGAGATGAACTTGACCGTTACGTTATCGAAGTCCTGCTTCTTGCCCCAGAAGTCGTCGTTCTTGGCCAGGACCAGGTTGTCGCCCGGCGTCCAGGATTTGAACTTGTAAGCGCCGGTGCCAATCGCCGCCTTGCCGCTGTTGAAATCCTCGATCGAGGCGTTCTCGGCGACCTTCTTCTCGACTATGTAGACGAAACCGATCTGCTCGATGAAGTCAGGCGTCGGTTTCTTGGTCTTGAATTCGATCGTCAGGTTGTCGAGCGCTTTCATGCTGTCGATCGCCGCGACGTTGCCGGAAAAGGGCGCGGGGCTGTTCGGGATGTTCTTGGCGCGGGTGAGCGAGAAGATCACGTCATCGGCGGTCAGCGGATTGCCGTCATGGAACTTGACGCCGTCGCGCAGCTTCACCTGCCAGGTCAGCGGATCGGTATTGGTCCAGGACGAGGCAAGCGCCGGCTCCATATTGATTGTGGCATCCGTCTGAACGAGGCGGTCGAACACCGACTGGGCGATGTTCTGGTTGTTACCGGTGCGCGAAAACTGCGGGTCGATTGCAGACGGCTCGGTGGCGCTGCCGATCACGAGGTCGGCAGCCTGAGCCGAGTTCAATGCGAGCACCGTCGCGGCGACGCCGGCTGCTAAATATTTCATCGGTTTCATCAATTCGTTCCCTTCCTTTTAGATGGCCGTTTCGGCCGTTGAGTTCGTTGTTTGGTTTGGGGCCAGATCGTTCAGATGGCAGGCGCTGACGTGGCCGGCGGAATTTTCCTTCAGAGCGGGCCTCTCGACGCGACAGCGGTCGAACGCCTTCGGGCAACGGGGATGGAAATGACATCCCGGCGGTGGATGGAGTGGTGACGGGATTTCGCCCTTGATCGGCGTGAAGACACGGCGCCGGTCGGCGACCGTCGGCAGTTCGCGGATCAGTGCCTGGGTGTACGGATGCTTCGGGTTGTCGAAGAGTTCGTCCGGCCTCGCGCTTTCCACCACCCGGCCGAGATACATGACGACGACCCGGTCGCAGATATGCTTCACCACACCGAGATCATGGCTGATGAAGAGATAGGTGAGGCCGAATTCCCGCTTCAGATCCATGAAGAGATTGAGGATCTGCGCCTGGATCGATACGTCGAGCGCGGCGACGGATTCGTCGCAGACGAGTAGCGTCGGTTTCACCGCCAATGCGCGGGCAATGCCGATGCGCTGCCGCTGGCCGCCGGAAAACTGGTGTGGGTAACGATCAAGATAGGACGCGTCCAGACCGACGCGCTCGGCAAGAGAGGAAACGTAGTCGCGGATGTCACGACCCTTGACGATACCGTGCACCTTCGGCGCTTCGCCGATAAGGTCGGTCACCCGCTTGCGCGGATTGAGCGTCGACATCGGATCCTGGAAAATCATCTGGGCGGCAAGTCGCATCGAACGCTTTTCCTCGCCCTCCAGCGAGGTGAGCGGTTTGCCCTGCCAACGCACCTCGCCGCCGCTCGCCGGCATGATGCCGGCCATGACACGGCCGAGCGTCGATTTTCCGCAGCCGGATTCGCCAACGAGACCGACGACCTCGCCCGGATAGACGGAGAGATTGACCTCGTCGACCGCATGCACAGTCTTTTCCTCAAGGCCGGCGCCAAACAGGTTGGCGATCTTTTCCGCATAGTCGAGCTTGCGCGAAAAGCGGCGGCTGACATCGATTGCTTCCACAAGTGGTGTCGTCATGCGGCGCTCCAGAGATGAGGGTGGAAGCAGCGGAATTCGCGATCAGCGGCGATCTCCAGCATTGGTTCGGTTGCGCAGACGTTTGTGGCGCGAACACAACGGTCGCGGAAGGCGCAGCCCGAGGGACGCGAGAGCGGCGACGGTGCAAAACCGGGGATTGGTCGCAACGGTTCGCCGCGCGGCACGGCGGCCGGGACGGCGCTCAAAAGGCCGGACGTATAGGGATGACGCGGCTCGGTAAGCACGCGGTCCACCTGGCCGGCCTCGACGATCTTGCCTGCGTACATGACCATGACACGATCGGCGAGTGCCGCCACCACGCCGAGATCGTGACTGATCCAGATCAGCGCCATGCCAAATTCAGCGGCGAGCCGCTTGATCTCGAAGAGGATCTGCGACTGGATCGTCACGTCGAGCGCGGTCGTCGGCTCATCGGCGATGATCAGGTCTGGTCGGTGCAAGAGCGCGATGGCGATCGCCACGCGCTGGCGCATACCGCCGGAGAACTGGTGCGGATAGGAATCCAGCCGCTCTTCCGGTGAGGGAATGCCGACAAGTCCAAGCGCATCGCGGGACCGCGCGCGGGCCTTCGCGCGGGAGACCTTGTCATGGGCGAGAACCGCCTCGACCATCTGCGTGCCGACCGAAAGCACCGGGTTCAGCGTCATCATCGGATCCTGGAAGATCATCGCGATGCGTTTTCCCCGGATCGTCCGCATGGCGGTCGGCGGCATTTTCAACAGGTCTTCGCCGTTAAAGAGGATCTGGCCGGAAACGACGCGGCCCGGCGGATCGACGAGGCCGAGGATCGAGAAGCCGGTAATCGACTTGCCCGAGCCGGATTCACCGACGAGACCGACGATCTCGCGCTGTCCGACTGTGAAGCTCACATCATCGACGGCCTTCAGCACGCCACGGCGGGTCATGAAATGGGTGGAAAGGTTTTTGACGTCGAGAACAGGGGGCATCGCGCTCACCTTTCGCCCAGACGGGGGTTCAGTATTTCGCGGAGCCGATCGCCGACGATGTTGATCGAGAAGACGAGCAGGAGCAACAGAACACCCGGATAGACGCTGATCCAGTATTCCCCGGACATCAGCAGCTGGTAGCCGTTAGCAATCAGCAGGCCGAGCGAGGGCTCGGTGATCGGCAGGCCGATGCCGAGGAAGGAGAGCGTCGCCTCCGCCGAGATCGCATTTGCCACCTGCAGCATGCCGATGACGATCAGCGGCGGCAGACAGTTCGGCAGAAGGTGGCCGATGAGAATGCGCGGCGTCGAGATGCCGAGCGTCCTGGCCGCCTCGATATAGTCCTTGTTCTTTTCGACGAGCGCGGCACTTCGCACGGCGCGGGCGAACGTGGCCCATTGCACCAAGACCAGCGCAAAGATGACCTTCCAGAGCCCCTGCCCCAAAAGAGCGAGCAGCATCAGCGCAACGAGAATCGTCGGAAAGCCGAGCATCAGGTCGACAACGCGCATGATCAGCGCATCGATGCGACCGCCGAAATAGGCGGCGATCAGGCCGAGCACGGTGCCGACGATCAATGCCACGAGGCCGGAAAACACACCGACGCCGAGGCTGGTGCGCAGGCCGTAGATCATCGCCGAAAACATGTCGCGGCCTTGGCCGTCCGTGCCGAGAATATAGGTCAGCCCGTCCATGCTCTGAGAGCCCGGCGGCAACTTGGCGTCAAGAATGTCGAGGACGGCGAGATCGAAGGGGTTTTGCGGCGTAAGATAAGGACCGACGAGGGCCGCAAAGAGGAGAAGGATGCAGACGATGGCGGCGATCACCGCCTTCGGGCTGCGGCCGATGCCAATAACCAGACGACCGAGCAGCATGTCCTCGTTGAAAAGGGCGGTGACGCTCATGATGCATCTCCGAGGCGAACACGCGGATCGACCAGCGAATAGAGCACGTCGACCACGAAGTTGATGAAGATGAACAGGCTGACAATGACCAGCAGGTAAGCGACGACCACCGGCCTATCGAGCCTCATGATGCTGTCGATCAACAGCTTGCCGATGCCCGGCCACGCAAAGATCGTCTCGGTGACGACGGCAAAGGCCAGCATGCTGCCAAGCTCCAGGCCGATCACTGTGATCAGCGGGATCAGGATGTTCTTGAAGACATGCACGAACACGATCCGCTTTTCAGAGAGACCCTTTGCACGGGCGAACTTGACGAAATCGAGCGGCATGGTTTCGCGGACACCGGTGCGCGTCAGGCGGATCACCAGCGACAGCTTGAAGAGCGAGAGATTGATCGCTGGCAAAATCAGGTGCTTCAGTCCGTCCAGCGTGAAAAGACTGGAATGGAGCCCCAGGAATTCGCCCGTCTGCCCGCGGCCCGTCGATGGCAGCCAGCCGAGCCAGACCGAGAAGATCATGATCAGCATCATGCCCTGCCAGAAGCTCGGCAGCGAGAAGCCGAAGATCGAGCCGGTCATGATAACTTCGTCAGTCGCCGAATTCGGCTTCAGGCCAGAGAGCAGACCAAGCGGAATTCCGACGACGAGCGCGAAGGCAAGGCCGACCAGGGTCAGTTCTAGCGTGGCCGGCAGGCGTTCGAAGATCAGGCTGATCGAGGGGCGGTTGAAAACGAAGGAGCGCCCGAGGTCGCCATGCAGGGCATTCCAGCCGAAGGTGAAGAACTGTTCCCAGAGCGGCTTGTCGAGGCCGAGCGAAGCGATGACCTGGGCGCGTTCGGCGGGGCTCGCATCCGGAGCGATCAGCATTTCGGCGGGATCGCCGATCGCGTAGATGCCAATGAAGACGATGACTGCGGTCACCAATAGGACGGCAATGCTCTGGAGGAAGCGACGGATAACGAAGACCGTCATAGCGTTCGCTCCCGCTTACATTTCGTCCGCCAAGGACAGGTCCATTTCATGAAACGACGTTCCCTTTTTCTGTTTGTTGATGACGACGATAACGACGCCGAAAAGATGCGCAATATTATGAGCAGAACGCATTGGCCTATGCATTTCCTGCGCATGCAAAGGTCAGCCGCCGGTTGGCCTTGTGCTCCCCATGAACTTGCCCATAGGATCGCGCCATGAATTTCCGACAGCTCGAAATCTTCAAGACGATCATGGACACCGGCTCCACCATGGCGGCAGCCGCGCAGCTTGGCCTTTCGCAATCAGCGATCAGCCGGCAACTTGCGTCGTTGGAAGAAGAGATCGGTCGTGAGCTTTTCCTGCGGGACAAGGGGCGCTTGATACCGCGCCCGGAAGCACATCTGCTCGTCGACGAAGTCGACGAGGTCGCCCAAAGTGTGTCGCGCCTACGCGTCAAGATCGGCGACGTGAAATCCGGCGTCTTCGGAGAGGCATTGGTCCGCGTCGCCTTTCCGCACAGCCTGTCGACCACCATGCTGCCGCCCCTCGTTGCGCGGTTCAAGGCGGATCATCCACGCGTGACGGTCGAAATCCTCAGCGGCCCTTATGACGCGATCGAACGGCTGGTGCATAATCGCGTTGCCGATCTTGGTTTCGTGCGCCTACCTGCTGAGAACTATTCCTTCGAAACGCGCCCGCTTTTTGCGAGCGGCACCACCTGCGTCATGCCGGCCAACCATTCGCTTACCAGCAAGGAGGCGGTCAACGTGAACGACCTTGCGCGCAACGATCTCATTCTGCTTGGTCGGCAACGGATCAACCGCAATGAACTCGAGCACGAATTGCGGCGCATGGTACCGTCCTATCGCTGCAGCCTCGAAGTCCATTCGGTGGAAACTGCATGCGCCTGCGCAGCTCAAGGGCTCGGGATTGCCATCGTTCCGACGCTGATTGCCGAATTCTTCCGCAGCGATGCGATCGTCATGCGTCCCTTCCTCTCGGACAAGGCGTCTGAATATGGCATCATCACTCTACCCGGTGCCCCGCTGTCCTGGCCAGCGGAGGCATTCATCGACATCTTGAAGAACGGCGGCGGCAGTTTCGCGTTGAACCGCCCCTGATTCCGGCTCAGCAGCAGCCACAGAATTGGCCTGCGATGTCCTCCCGTCTCTTCATGCGCTGCGCAGAACAGGGGCCTTGAGGGGATCCGAACCGCAGGCATCATATTTTCCGGCGCAATGCTGCGTCACTCTCGTGTCAGCCTTTCCAGGGTTGCGGTCAGCCTAGAAGCAACCTCTCTGCTTGCCCGGCTGAGCGGACGCTGGTGGCCGGTGACGAGCGTGACATGTCTGGTTATGAACGGGTTGCGGATGACGCTGCTTGCGAACATGCCCCGGGCCGTTTCATCGGCGATGGTGTGAGGCGCCTTCACCATGTAGCAGCCACAGTGGGCAGCCATGGCCTTCTGTCCGATGGTCGAGTCGATATCGGCAATGACATTGAGCGGCACCTTGAGACGCCGCGCGACGGAATCGACCATGATCCTCAGGCCGTTCGTTCTTGCCGGCAGGACGAGGTCGTAATCGGCAAGGCGCTCGAAGTCGATTTCCGGAGGGATATTCCAGCTTTCCAGCGGCCCGGCAAGGACCAGGCGCGATTCCAGCAGGAGAGAAGACGTCTTTTCACCTTCGCGATATTTGCTATAGGCGCCGATATCGATCGTCCCTTCGGCCAGCCAGCGTTCGATCTGATCGCTGAACCCTTCGTAAACCTGAAGGCGAATGCCGGGCAGGTCTCGCCGCAATTCGTTGACCAGAACCGGCACGACGGGTTCAACGAGAGACGTCGGCAGACCGAGCGACACGATACCGCTGGGCAGCCGGCTAAAGGCGCGCAGATCTTCGCTCGCCTGGTCGGCTTCTCGTAATAGAAACCGAGCCTTCGTAAGTGCTTCTTCACCGAGTTCCGAAAGCGAAACGCCCCTGCCTGTCCGGTAAAAAAGCGGGCCGTCCCATTCCGCTTCCAGCTCGCCGATGACGCGGCTTACCGTCGGTTGCGCAACGCCCGTCGATACGGCTGCCTTGCTGAAACTTCCAAGCTCTGCGGCCCGGACAAAAATCCTCAACTCGCCAAGTTCCATCGCAAGCCATCCGAAAAATGAATATCCGATATAGATAACATGCTGTGGACGGATGACAACAAGCCTGCTTACTTATTCGTTAAGCACATAGGAGGCCGCCGGTTCGCTGGCGGTGTGCATCGGAATACCAAGGGAGGAGAATAGAATGATTTCCAGAAGACATTTGGTCATTGGTGCCAGTAGCGGTCTTGTCGCGCTTCTGATGTCCAGCGCGGCTTGGGCGGAAACGAAGGTGGTTCGTTTCCTGCATAATGAGACCGATCCGCCGAGCATTGAATTCTTCAACAAAGCCATCAAGGAATTCGAAGCGCAGAATCCCGATATCAAAATCGAGATGGAAGCTGTTAGCACGGATGGCCGTCTTCAGAAGGTCCTCGCATCGATCAACACCAAGACGATGCCGGAAATTTTCAAGATCCTTCCCGAGGAGCGCTTCGAATTCGCGCGCAAGGGCTACCTGGTTCCGCTCGACGACATGGTCGATCAGATCGGCCGCAACGAATACGTTCCGGGATCTCTCGTCCCTGTTGAGGGCAAGGTCTACGACATTCCCTATACGCTCGGAAACTATGGCGTACTGTGGCAGCGCGACGATCTCATGAAGGCAAAGGATGTCGCCACGCCGAAGACCTGGGAAGATCTGAAGAGTGCTGCCGAAAAGCTTACAAGCGACGGCAATTTCGGCTTCATGTTCCCGGCCGGCAAGAACCGCATGACGGGCATCTTCCTGTCGCAAATGATCTGGAGCGCGGGCGGCACCTATTTCGACAAGGACCTCAACGTCACCTTCGACAACCCGGGCACCGTCAAGGCGCTGACCTTCCTGAAGGACATGGCGAAATTCTCACCGCAGGGTGTTGGGTCCTATTCTTACGGCGACATGATCAACGTCTATTTGACCGGTAAGATCGGTCTTGACGAATATGCGCCACGCCTGATTGCCAATGCGGCGTTGAACACTCCGGATCTTTTCAAGAACACCAGTGCCGCTCCGACACCCATCGGACCGAGCGGCGTGGGCGTGAAATTCGTGAACTCGAATAGCTTCGCGCTCTCGTCCGAGAAGGTTGGCGCCAAGAATGTCGACGCCGCGCGCAAGTTCCTCGAATTCATCGTCTCTGGCGATCGCCTCAAGGACTTTTCGCTGACGGTGCATCCGCATCTGATCCCGCCGCTGAAGAACGTGCAGGAAGAGGTGATCAAAGCAGGTTCGGCTGCAAGCCTCAGCGGGCGGGAAGATATTTCGCGGACCGCCTTCGACACATCGAATTCTCTGGACTTCGAATCCGAGGCCGGCGCGCAGTTCAAGGATGGCAAGGTCATCCGCTCCGGCGTGGTCAATCCCTACATCGGATCGATCGTTGCCCGCGACATCCCAGCTCAGGTCGTACAGCGCGTCGTGCTGCAGGGCGAGGATCCGGCTGAAGCTGCCAAATGGGGTCAGACCCGTATGGAAGCAATCGTCAAAGATCTGAAGAAATAACGGAATCCGGTCTGCGCGAAATGCGCGCAGACCTCTCATTCAGGAGAAATTCATGTCTCAGGAACACCCGGCAGCACCGGTGGTGTCGCTGCGCGAACGCGTCAAGTCGCCGCCTGCTCAGGCGATGGTGGATTCTTACTTCGGACCGGCGGTGGCCGCAGGCATCCGCTTCCAGTTCGAGCCAGAGATGCGCATCCATCTCGCCCATGCCGTCATGCTGGCCGAATGCGCCATTGTGGCCCGTGAGGACATCGCCCGGATCATCGCAGTCCTGCTCGACCTCAAGGCATCCGGTGTCCAGGCCCTGACGATCGACTATCAGCAGGAGGATCTATACTCCTACATCGAGCGCTATATCGTCGAGAAACTCGGGCCGGAGACCGGTGGGCGCCTGCATACGGGGCGCAGCCGCAACGATCTGCACACCACCTCCTGGCGTCTTGCGCTGCGCGCATCGCTGATCAAGCTGCTTGAGACGGTTGCCGCCGTGAGAGGCACATTGCTCCGTCTGGCCGAGGAGCATATCGAGACGGTGATGCCGGGCTATACGCATACGCAGCATGCCCAGCCGATTTCCCTCGGTTACTATCTTCTTTCGGCCGCCGATCTTGCCGAGCGCGACTACATTCGTATCCAGCATGCGCTGGAGTGCTGTGACCGCAGCCCACTAGGTTCGGGTGCACTTTCCACCACGGGCTTTCCGATCGATCGCGAAAGAACCGCTGGTCTGCTTGGCTTCGCGCGTCTTGCGGAGGTCGCCTATGACGCTGTTTCAATCCGCGACGATCTGCAGGAAGCCTCGGCCGCGCTCGCCATCCTCATGACGGGCATCTCACGCGTCGCAACGGATTTGCAGAGCTGGAACACGATGGAGTTCGGTATGATCGAGCTCGACGATGCCTATTCCAGCGTCAGCAGCATCATGCCGCAGAAGAAGAACCCGCAAGCGCTGGAGCATGTCAAAGCCGTTGCCGCGATGGCGACAGGTAACCTGACGACCGTTCTTGCGGCCTCGAAGAATACCGCCCTTGCCGACGTCAATGACGGCGTCTCGGCCGGAAACGCTCCAGCAATGGACATGATCGAGCGCGTCATCAAGGCGCTGACGGTGTTCGAAGGTGCGGTGCGTACCATGACGGTCAAGCCGGACAAGATGCTGCATCTTGCCGAGATAGGCTTTGGCACGGCGACAGAACTCGCTGACGTCATCGTTCGCGAAACCGGAATGTCTTTCCGCATGGCACATAACGTTGTCGGCCGGATTGTCCGGCAGACGATTGAAGCGCATCTTACGGCAATGGATATCACGTCCGCCGACATCGACGACGCTTCCGTCGCTCTCTTCGGTCACACCCTGGGGATTTCAGAAGACGAAGTCGCGAAGGCGCTGAAGCCTGGCGAAAATCTTCGCAGCCGTACGGTGACAGGCGGGCCTGCCCCGGCGCGCATGAACGAAATGATCGGCAGGAGAAAAGCAACACTTGATGCCGATCTTCGGCAAATAGCCGAGATTTCCGGGCGCATTGCCGCGGCGGAAAAGACGCTCATGGAGCAAGCGCACCGGCTCGCCGGCGATGCCGTTGCAAATTCCAATGCCGCGAACGCGAGAGAGAACAATGGCACGAGTTGAAATCAAGCAGGTCAGCAAAATCTTCACGGATCATACTGCCGTTTCAAATGTCGACCTGACGGTCAACGATGGCGAATTCCTCGTGCTTCTCGGACCCTCCGGATGCGGCAAGAGCACGCTTCTGCGCATGATTGCAGGCCTCGAGTTGCCAACCTATGGCGACATTTTCATCGGCGAGCGCCGGGCGACACGGCTGCAGCCGAAGGACCGCAATATCGCGATGGTTTTCCAGAACTATGCGCTCTATCCGCATTTGTCCGTCTACGACAACATCGCCTTTCCGCTCAACGTTCGCGGCGTCGACAAGAAGACGACGGACGACAAGGTCAAGTGGGCCGCAGAACTCGTTGGCTTGACGCGCATGCTGAAGCGGAAGCCGCGCCAGATGTCAGGCGGCGAGCGTCAGCGTGTGGCGCTTGCCCGCTCGCTGGTGCGTGATCCCGATGTCTTCCTGCTTGATGAACCGTTGTCGAACCTGGATGCCAAGCTTCGCCATTCGGCGCGCGAGGAATTGCGCCAGTTTCAGGACCGTGTGGGCGTCACCTCCATCTATGTGACCCATGACCAGGTCGAGGCGATGGGGCTTGGCGACCGCATCGTGGTCATGCAGGCGGGCACCATTCGCCAGATCGGCACGCCAGAAGAAATCTACCTCAATCCGGCGGACACGTTCGTCGCCACCTTCATGGGGTCGCCGCCCATGAACCTGGTCGTCACCGGGGACATGACGCTCGGCTTCAGGCCCGAGAACTTCCTGCCGAAGTCGCATTTCCCCGAAGCAAGCTCTGTTACCAGCGTCACCTTCAGAATTCACCGCGTCGAATATCTCGGTGGTGACCGCTTGCTTTACGGCAATATCGGCGGCGATCTTCCTGAAACGCCGGTCATTGCCCGTATCCCGTCCAGCATCCACTACACGCCGGTGCTGAACACCGACGTTGCCTTCGCCGTCGCCAACGAGGAGCTGCGACGCTTCGATACCGCAAGCGGCAAAGCGGTCGCGCAGACGGCAACTCTTCCCAAACGGAGGACCGCACATGGCTGACTCCAAGACAGCCCTTGCCGGTGACCGGCTGCTCGCCTACGCAACGCTCGCGCCGAGCGCCTTCCTGCTGCTCCTGCTTGCCGGCGTCCCGACGATCACCGTCTTCTTCACCTCCATGCAGGATGTGGGCATGGGTGACACCAGCGGGCCATTCGTTGGGCTTGAAAACTTTGCCTGGGCCCTGACCGAACCGACTTTTCTAACTGCGCTATGGAACACCTTCGTCTGGGTCTTCGGCAGCGTAGCACTCGAAATGCTCTTGGGGCTGGGACTGGCGCTTCTGCTTAACAAGAGCTTCCAGTTCCGCGGCGCTGCCCGCGCCGTCATTCTGGCACCCTACCTCGTCCCGACCGTCGTTGCCGTGCTTACGTGGCGCTACATGCTTCACGACATCGTCGGAATCATCAACGCCACCCTGATCGGCATCGGCCTGATCAGCCAGCCGCTGCTCTGGCTGAACAGTCAATCGCTGGCAATGGTCTCCGTCATCATGGTGGGGGTCTGGAAGTTCTTCCCCTTCGCGGTCATCGCGATCCTCGGCATCCTCCAGTCGATCCCGCAGGAGCAGTATGAGGCCGCCAAGATCGACGGGGCTTCGAGCTTCCAACAATTCTGGCGCATTACCCTGCCCTACGTGATGCCTGTCTTCCTGCTGACGACACTTCTCAGAACCATCTGGTCCTTCAACAAGTTCGAAATCATCTACCTGATGACGGGCGGCGGACCACTGGATGCAACGACGACGCTGCCGGTTCTCGTCTATCTCAAGGCATTCTCGGATTTCGAGTTCGGTCGTGCTGCCGCGATCGCGATCATCACGCTCGCCATCCTCTGCGTCCTGCTTGCGATCTACTTTTTCTTCATCAAGAGAGCGGAGGCACGCCAGTGACCGCCATCGTTCAAAGCGTCGACACGTCCGCTCCGCGCAATCGCGAAATGATGGACGTTCATTATCTCACCAGCAAGATCATGCTGTATCTCTTGGTGCTGACTGCAGTGACCGTGATCGGCTTCCCGCTGTTCTGGATGCTGATCTGCTCGTTCAAACCCGGCGGCGAACTTTACGCCACGCCTCCGACCTTTCTGCCGCATGAGTGGACGTTGCAGAATTATCGCGACCTCTTCGTGCAGACCAACTTCCTCACCTATTTTGCAAACAGCCTGATCGTTGCCTTTGGGGCAACATTCCTATCGCTGATTGTCGGCGGTCTCGGCGCCTACAGCCTCAGCCGTTTCAATTTCTTCGGCATCAGGGCTTTTTCGAGCGCGACGCTGATCTGCTACATGCTGCCCGAAGTACTGATCGTACTGCCGCTTTACATCTACGTGGTAAAGCTCGGCATGGCCGATACGTTGATTTCGCTGATCGTCGCCAATACGGCCTTCACGCTGCCGCTCGCGCTCTGGTTCATGCGATCCTATTTCAACGCCATTCCCGTGAGCCTCGAAGAGAGCGCCATGATCGACGGCTGCACGAGGCTCGGAGCGATGATGCGGGTCACGGTGCCGCTCGCACTTCCGGGCATCGTATCGGTCGGCGTCTTCAGCTTTAACCACGCCTGGAACGAGTTTCTCTTCGCCCTGGTCTTCATCTCCTCGGAGACGAACAAGACGCTGCCGCTTGGCCTCGCAACCTGGATCGGACAGGACAACATTTATTCGTGGGGCATGCTGCTTTCGGGGGCAGTGCTGGTGACTATCCCCGTCATCCTTTTCTACCTGCTCGTCCAAAGAAAACTCGTCGTCGGTCTGTCGGAAGGCGGCAGCAAGGGCGAATAGCTTTCATCGTCTAATCCAGAGGAAAAAATGAAGATCAAGAACGTGACGGTCATCGCCGTCGAGATCCCACTTGCCCGCAATTTCGGCGGCAGCCGCTACAACGTCACCAAGCGCTGCACGATCATCACGCGCATGGAGACTGATACAGGACTAATCAGCGAAATCTACAACGGTGACAATCGCGATCACATGCGCGACGTCGTCGAGATCATCGAAAAGGAACTGGTGCCGATGCTGATCGGTGAAGAGGTCTTCGCCGTCGAACGCCTCTGGAAGAAGATGTTCAAGGCGGCAGAGTGGAACCGCGACCGGAAGCTGGTGATGGAAGCGATCGCCTGCATGGACAGCGCCATCTGGGATTTGATCGGCAAGGCCACCGGCGTCAATGTCTGCCGCCTTCTCGGCGGCTATCGCCAGGAAATCCCGATCATCTGCATCGGCGGCTACTACGAGGAAGGCAAGACGCTGTCCGATCTAGGAAAGGAAATGGAGCGGCTGCGCGAAGCGGGTCTCGCCGGCTGCAAGGTCAAGGTTGGCGGTCTCTCGCCGGAAGAGGACGCCAAGCGCGTCGAGGCAGCCCGCAAGGGCGGCGGCGACGATTTTTGGATTGCTGTCGATGCTAACCGTGGCTGGTCGGCTTCCGAAGCCGTGACCTTTGCAAGGCTGATCGAGAAGTACAATATCGCGTGGTTCGAAGAGCCTTGCCACTGGTACGACGATGCTCGCATGATGGCGCAGGTAAGGCGCTCGACGAGCATTCCGATCGACGCCGGCCAGAGCGAGGTCAGCGCCGCAGGCGTCCGCCGCCTGATCGCCGAGGGTGCGGTCGATATCGTCAATTTTGATGCGTCAGAAGCCGGTGGCATTACGGAATGGCGTCGCGCGGCGGCTATGTGCGCGCTCTATGACCTGCGCGTCGGCCATCATGAGGAGTCGCAGATTGCTATGCATATGATCGCCGCAATCCCGCACGGGGTTTGCGTCGAATGCTTTGAGCCCGCGCGCGACCCGATCTGGGCCGGGCTGATCGCCAACAGGCCCAATCCCAGCAACGGCATCATTCAGGTTCCGCAAGGCCCCGGTTTCGGGATCGAGCTCGATTGGGACATGGTCAAGCGCTATCGCGTGAACTGACAATGACGACTGCCGCAATCATGATCCGTGCTGCGGATACGACGCGGCAACGCCAGGTGCGGACGGCAAAGCGCGTCAGGCTTGCCGCCGCATTCCTGCTGATGATGGTCTCGGGCCTTGTTTGGAACTCGTTCGGGCTGTTTCTCGTAGCACTTGAAGCCGAATTCCACTGGTCGCGGTCGTCGATTTCCGGCGCTTATGGTGCCTTCGCCCTTATCAACGCGGTTACCGCGCCTTTCTTCGGTTATCTCCTCGGCCGCTATGACAGCCGCAGGCTCCTAGCGGGCGCCTCGCTGTTGCTCGCCTTCGCGTTTATGCTGACAGCTGCCGTCAGTAGCATCACCCAATATTGGCTCGCCTTTGGACTACTTGCGGGGCTTGGCACGCATTGCACAAGTTCCTATGCAGTCTTTACGGTCCTTGCGGGCCGTTTTCGCGAACGTCCGGCGACTGCGATGGCTATAGCTGACGCCGGCTCGGGCCTTGCCGCATTTCTCGGCATCCCGGTCATCCACTTGCTGATTGTACATCTTGGCTGGCGCAGCGCATATTTTTCGATTGGAGTGGCGATCGCGCTTATCGGCTTTCCAATCCATCTGCTGCTGATGGATCGTATCAAGAAGGTCCGGCGGTCTCAGTCCGCGAAAGGGACCGGTGGGCTGCCGCTGTTCGTCTTCGCTGCTCTCATCATCAGCTATTTCTGCGGTTCTGCGGTCTATCATGGCCTCCTGACGCAGCAGATCGCGCTTTTCGATGAGCAGAACATCGGTGAAGACAATGCAGTCTGGCTGGCCGCGATCGCCGGTCTCGTCGTTTTCGCCTGGCGCCTGATATCAGGTTGGGTCTGCGACTTCTGGGGACCGGCAAGGACCATGCTCATTGCAGCTTTGGCTGCCGTCATCACTTTCCTGACACTGACGGTCGTCGTGAATTCCGGCAGCAGTGCGATGCTCTTCATCTACCCCCTGGTCCTCGGCGTCGCCTTTGGCGGCCAGCAGGTTCTGCTTGCGAATGGAGCTCGGCTGATCGTAAGTCTCACGGCATTGGCCGGTGTCCTCAGCCTCTGCCGCTTGGCGTCAGGCATGGGCATGGCAGGCGGTCCTTTGATTGCCAGTTTGCTCTATGACCTGACTGGCGGCTATGCGATTGCAATCGGCGCCCTGACCGTTCTCGCAATCGCACATTTCGCGAGCTTTGCTGCTCTTTCGGCACACAAAACCAAGGCAGGATAGGCAATCCGCTGTGGCGATGCGCGGTACGCCAGCCAGACCGCTAATTTTGGAGCCAGCGATCTTGAAGGAGGACGATAGGAGTGGCCCGTCAAGAAAGCTCTGAGCCTGCCTCGGCAGGTTGACCGGCAATTCGGGAGACCGATCCTTAGACCGGTCCCCACAAATGTCTCCTAAGGCGTCAGAAGTCCTGCACGATAGGACGGACCACGATTTCGTTGACATCGACGTCGGTTGGTTGCTCGACGGCGTATGCGATTGCTCGGGCAATTGAACTTGCCGGCATGGCAATCTTATAAAAATCATGCACCGCCGATTCAGCCGTTCCGGTTGTCGTGAATTTGAGCTCGCTGTCCACCGCTCCAGGCGCAACAGTCGTTACCCGCAACTTGGTACCAACTTCTTGCCGCAATCCCTCGGAAATGGCTCGCACGGCGAATTTGGTACCGGAATAGACTGTCCCGCCAGGTGCAAAGACCTTGATGCCGGCGATCGAAGTCAGATTGATGATATGACCGCTCTCCTGCTTCAGAAAAATCGGAAGCGCCGCAGCAATGCCGTAGAGGGTCCCTTTGATATTGACGTCGATCATGGCGTCCCATTCTTCGGTGTTAACCTCCGACATGGGGCGTATCGGCATGATGCCCGCATTGTTGACCAGAACGTCAAGCCTGCCAAAATCAGCTAGTACAGCGTTGACGACGGATTTCGCCTGATCCTTGTTCACAACATCCAGCACATATGCCCTTGCGGTTCCGCCAGCCTCGGTGATCGTCTGCACGACCGCGTCGAGTTTGTCCTTCCGGCGCGCCGCTACAGCGACTTTAGCCCCTTTGGAGGCCAGATGACGCGCCGTCTCTGCACCGATGCCGGAGCCACCACCAGTAATGAGCACAACTTTATCGTTGATACCGTTGTTCATAAACGCCTCCTTTTGGCGCTGTGCTATCTATGAGAATTGCTGACCTCTTCCTGCCAAGCTCATCCTCAATGAAATCTCCCGCCACGAGACATGACTGGCCTTGAACGAAGGTTCAATGCGAAAGATCGGGATTGGCTTTTGCAAAATTCACAGTCTCGGTGGCGGTTCACGGACGATCCGTCCTCCCGGGATTTATCGTCTTCATCTCCATTCGGGGAGCAATCTCCATGCAGTATGTGCGACGAATTGCTCTGACATAACCCACGTATCTTGCATCGTATGATTGCACAGCGACATGGTAACCTGTCAGACGATGATCGAGCCTTGGGGGGACCCGTCTGGCCGTTCTTCAAGGATGCGATGCAGTTGCGAAATGCGGATTAACAATGGAGCCGACCAGGCATGGAATGGGGCGATATACGGGTCTTTTTGGGGGTTGCCAGGGCGGGACAGATGGCCGGAGCGACGCGGACACTTGGTCTCGAACAATCGACGATCAGCCGGCGCATCGTGCGCTTGGAAGAAAAGATGGGCGTTTCGCTTTTCGAGCGGGCTGGCCGACGCTTGAGCTTGACGAGTGAGGGCTCAAAACTCCTCGCAGCGGCGGAGAGGCTGGAGTCGATCATAATTCGCGATGTCATGAGCCTCAGAGAGAGCAATCGGGAAATATCAGGACGAGTCCGCATCGGTACATCGGTCGGCTTTGGCGCACATTATCTGGCAGCCCGCCTTCCCCTGCTCGGGGAGATGTTTCCCGGACTGGAAATTGAACTCGTCGCACTGCCGAGAACGTTTTCACTCGGAATGCGCGATGTCGACATCGCCATTGTCATGGATCGACCAGAAACGGGCGACGTTCGGTTTAAAAAGCTTTCATCATACGTGCTTGCGGCCTACGCTCAGTGCGACTATTTCAACTCGAGAAAGCGCCCGTTGGTCATTGAGGACCTTCGAGACCACCGTTGGTGCGGCTACATCAACGAGTTACTGTATACGACCGAACTCGACATGATGACCTTCGGCGATGTTGTCATCACGCCGGATCTTCGAACGACGGAAGTAACCGCGCAGCTCGAGGCTGTGAGAAGCGGGGCCGTTATGGGAATTTTGCCTTGCTACATGGCCGATATCGATCCGTCGCTCGAAATGATTTTGCCAGACCTTGTCCGGCTGGAGCGCACATATTGGATGGTGGTGCATAGCGACCTTGCGGAATCCCCGCGTGTGAGGACAGTCTGGCAGGAGATAGAGCGCTGGGTTCATATGGACCGAGCCCTTTTCGTTCCGGAGCGACCTCGAGATTGAGAAAACAGAAACGGCGGGGGTGATGTCAGGTTAACCGGAGTTGACGTTGTTGGCTGCTAGTCGGCGGTCATGCTCCAGCCCAAAGTCAGTTACAAGCGTCATCGTTTCCCACCGTCTGTGATCGCCCATGCGGTCCGGCTCTACTTCCGATTTCCGCTGAGCCTGCGTCTGGTAGAAGAGATGCTGTTGGAGCGCGGTATCGTCGTTTCCTCTGAGACGATCCCTTGTTGGGCCGGGAAGTTCGGCCCAGACTATGCCGGCCGTTTACGTCGAAAACCGCCAGGCCCAAGCGATGTCTGGCATCTGGACGAAGTGGTCGTGACGATTGGCGGGAGGAGACATTGGCTCTGGCGTCGCCTCACCCGCGAGCGGTGTCACGATCGGTGAACACCCGGTAAAGGCAGTTAGTTTTTTGTAAGCGTCTGGAGATCATTGGCAAGCGATCGAGTGTACCGGGTTTCCGTAAGCGGAGGGTTGTCATCTTCCGGTTTGACCGCAGATCAAAATTGAGGAGAGTTGGTCAAGACGAATTATCTCGAGCCCGATCGACCGATATCTCCGTATGCCGCCCTCCTGTACCACCATTTCGTGCCCACCGGTGATAAGGCTTTACGCTGGTGCATTGGAGGAAATGTGCTACGCTTTGCGATAACAACGCGTTAGAAAATGCAATCATGATCTGGGAGGATTCATGGTCGAGATATTTTCGAAGCGGGATGGACCTCGGCGCGAGGACGTCCAGATCAGGCGCTTCATCGAACAAAATCGTGGCGTGATCACCAAGCTTGCCGACCATCTGAGCAATGGCCGTTATTCCCTGTCCCAAAAGCCGCGCGAGCTCCCGCAGCCGGATGGGCTCATCATCAACATCGGCAATACCCCGGCCGTTGAATCCGTACCTGAGCCACGGATCAGGGCGACGCCCAATGGCCGCGTGATTGCCGTCGATGTAAATTCGGGGCGCCAACTTCAGCATTTCGGCGACATCCGCGAGACCCCCAGCGGCAAGATCTTCACCCTGGCCGTTAAGGGTAATGGCTATATCGCGCCGCTTGACGATGCGACCACCGAGGCACTTGTCGACATGGACGGCGTAGTAATTGGGACATCCTATGACGTGGAAGAACTTACGGCCGATATCGGCCGCCGTATCGACATGGTCCCGGAAACCTGATCTCCCCATTTTCGGCAAGGCCGCGGCCGCTGGCGAGCGCCGAATTTTTCTCGATGCTCAATCTGTGAGAGCTCCATGAAGCGGAATTCACATGGCATAAACGAAATTGACCCGGAACGAGTACCCCACATCTCCGCTCTCATGCCGAGCGGCGCTCTGCTGCGCTCCGATTATGATGAAGTCGGTGTTACCAAGGCTTGGGAAAGACTTCTGGAGGGCAAAAATGAAACCAAGCGCAATACACTGCCGGTGCGCTCTACAATTCACGATTCCTGGTATCGCTGCGCCGAGGGGGGCATCAATTCCCAACGCAATGAGGCACCCATCGAGACCGATCGCGATGCCGTTGAGGCGCTGACACGCGGCAGCTCCGAACTGATGGAGGCCGCAACGCGTCCATTTTCGATGATCGGCCGAATGCTGGACGGAACCGGCGCCATGCTCGCCCTCGCCGACAGTGATGGTGTCCTGATCAATGTCATTGGCGACAAGAGGACCATCTTCGACGGCATGAACATCCACCTCGGCGTTGGGGGCAAGTGGACCGAAGACGTCGTCGGCACCAATGGTATCGGGACTGCTCTTTGGACCGGCGAGCCGGTCTTCGTTCACGCGGCCGAACACTTCTGCGCCGGCATCAAGAGCTGGACCTGCGCTGGCGCGCCGATCCGGGATCCCTTCGACGGCAAGATCATTGGCGTTGTCGATCTTTCGGGACACCCCGATATCTTCCGCCTCCACAACATCGCACTCGTTGCCGCCGCGGCACGCGAGATAGAGAGAGCGCTCGCCGACTCGCAGACGGCTGAACGAATGCGGCTGCTGGAGGCCTTCATCGCCTCCGCGAACAACTATCACGCCAGCGATGGTCTGCTGATCATCGATCGGCAAGGCCGGGCAATCTACCACAACAACGTACCGTTGCCGGAAGGGCGGCGGCTCGGCGAAACCGTTCGTCAGGGCGGCGCGAACTGTTGGTCGCCGGAGCTGACGGGCTCCGGCTTTTTGGACACCGTCGCCACCAGCCTTCCTGAAACAATGCGCAATTGCGATGTTTGTCCGCTCGAACTGGACGGTGATATTCGCGGCGCCGCTCTGGTGTTCCCGAAAAATGCCGGCGGTCGAACTGTGTCGATCGTCAGTCGCGCGTCCGATCTGTTGAAGGAAGCATGCGCCCAGATCGTCGGTGAAAGCGAAGCCCTTTGCACGGCCGTCGATATAGCCTGCCGGGTCGCGGAAACGGAGGACGTGACGTCGCTACTGATCGAAGGGGAGACTGGCGTCGGCAAGGAACTGTTCGCGCGTCTCATCCATGCCGGCAGCCGAAAATCCGCCGGCAGTCCCTTCATCGCACTCAATTGCGGCGCTGTGACGAAGGAACTCTTCGGCAGCGAATTGTTCGGCCACGTGCCCGGCGCCTTCACCGGGGCTTCGCGCGACGGTAAGGCCGGTGTCTTTGAACTGGCAAATGGCGGCGTCCTCAGTCTCGACGAAATCGGTGAAATGCCGCTGGATATCCAGCCGTTCCTGCTGCGCGTGTTAGAAGAGCGCGTAGTTCACCGCCTTGGGGACAGCCGTGCGCGATCTGTCGACGTCAGGCTCGTCGCCTCGACTAACCGCGATCTCAAACAGGAGGTAGCCGCTGGTCGTTTCCGCCGCGATCTTTTCTATCGCGTCAGCGCCGTTTCGATCGAGGTCCCTCCGCTGAGGGACCGTGGTGATGACTGTCTGCTGCTGCTCGATCACTTTAATCGCATCATGGCCAATCGAAGAGGCGTGTCCTCGCTCCGTTTCACCAACGAGGTGCTTGATGCGATCGTCGCCTACCGTTGGCCCGGCAATGTACGGGAACTGCGAAATCTCGTAGAGCGGCTGCATCTCTTTGCCGGCAACCGCCTGGTCTGCATTGACGACCTACCTGCCGAGATGGCTGAACATTGGCAGGTTGGCAGTGACCCCATGGAGGCAGAAGATTATGTCCTCAGTTTTGCCGAGGCAGAGCGCCATGCAATCATTGCGGCGCTGGCGGCAGAGCGTGGTAATCTGAGCAAGGTTGCACTTCGGCTCGGAATATCGCGACCGACCCTTTACCGGAAAATGGACCAGTTCGGGATCAAGCGCAGCTATGCCTGAAAAGGTGCGCCGGCATTGCATGGGCAATGCCGGCCGCTCCGGAACACGAGGAAGTCCGGGCGCAATGGGAAGCACGCGCCCGGACGCCGTCTTACCGGGCGAGATCGAAGCGATCGGCGTTCATGACCTTGTTCCAGGCCAAGGCGAAGTCCTTGACGAACTTCGCCTTGGCATCGGACTGGCCATAGACTTCGGCGATGGCGCGAAGCTGCGAATGCGAGCCGAAGATCAAGTCGACACGGGTGCCGGTCCACTTCAGTTCGTTCGTCTTGCGGTCGCGTCCTTCGTAGACGCCGTCCTTGCCGGCAAGCGGTGCCCACTTCGTGCCCATATCGAGCAGGTTCACGAAGAAATCGTTGGTCAGCGTTTCCGGCCGCGAGGTGAAGACCCCATGTTCCGGAGCGCCCGCCTTCAGCACGCGCAGGCCGCCGATGAGGACGGTCATCTCAGGTGCAGACAGCGTCAGCAGCTGTGCCCGGTCGACGAGAGCCTCTTCGGCCCGCATGAACTGCCTGCGCTTGCCGTTGACATAGTTGCGGAACGCGTCGGCGCGCAGCTCAAGCGCAGCGAAGGACGCTGCGTCGGTCTGCGCGTCGGACGCATCCATGCGGCCCGGCGTGACCGAAACGTTGACCGTCTGGCCCGCGGCCTTTGCCGCCTTTTCGACACCGGCCGCACCGGCCAGAACGATCAGGTCGGCCAGCGATATCTTCTTGCCACCAGTCTGGGCAGCGTTGAAGTCCTTCTGGATGCGTTCGAGAATGCCGAGAACCTTGGCGAGCTGCGCCGGCTGGTTGGCTTCCCAATCCTTCTGTGGAGCAAGACGGACACGCGCACCATTGGCGCCGCCGCGCTTGTCCGAGCCGCGGAAGCTGGAGGCAGACGCCCAGGCGGTGGAAACGAGTTCCTGCACGGAAAGACCGGTCGCGAGCACTTTTTCCTTCAGACCCGCGATGTCGGCGTCGTTGACGAGCTTGTGGTCGACTTCAGGGATCACGTCCTGCCAGATCAGGTCTTCAGCCGGAACTTCCGCTCCGAGATAGCGGACCTTCGGACCCATGTCGCGGTGGGTCAGCTTGAACCAGGCGCGGGCGAAGGCGTCGGCGAACTCAGCCGGTTTTTCGAGGAAGCGGCGAGAGATCTTCTCGTAGATCGGATCGAAGCGCAGCGCCAGGTCGCTGGTCAGCATGGTCGGACGATGCTTCTTCGACGCATCGAAGGCATCGGGAACGGACGCCTCAGCGTCCTTCGCCACCCACTGCTTGGCGCCAGCCGGGCTTGTGGTCAGCTCCCATTCGAAACCGAACAGGTTTTCGAAGAAGTAGTTGCTCCACTGCGTCGGCGTCTGCGTCCAGGTGACTTCAAGCCCGCTGCCGATCGTGTCGCCGGCGCTGCCTTTGCCGAACGAACTCTTCCAGCCGAGGCCCTGGTCTTCGATCGCGCCGCCTTCAGGCTCGGAGCCGACGAAGGACGGGTCACCGGCGCCGTGGGTCTTGCCGAAGGTGTGGCCGCCGGCGATCAGCGCGACGGTTTCCTCGTCGTTCATCGCCATGCGGGCGAAGGTTTCGCGGATGTCGCGGGCCGAGGCGAGCGGATTCGGATTGCCGTTCGGGCCTTCCGGGTTGACGTAGATGAGGCCCATCTGCACGGCACCGAGCGGCTCTGCGAGTTCGCGCTCGCCGCTGTAGCGCTCGTCGCCGAGCCAGGTGCCCTCGGGACCCCAATAGAGTTCTTCCGGCTCCCAGACATCGGCGCGGCCGCCGGCGAATCCGAAGGTCTTGAAACCCATCGACTCGAGTGCAACGTTGCCGGTGAGGATCAAAAGGTCGGCCCATGAAATGCTGTTGCCGTATTTCTGCTTGATCGGCCAGAGAAGGCGGCGGGCCTTGTCGAGGTTGACGTTGTCAGGCCAGCTATTCAGTGGTGCGAAGCGCTGCTGACCCTGGCCGGCGCCACCGCGGCCGTCCGTGATGCGGTAGGTGCCGGCGCTGTGCCATGCCATGCGGATAAAGAGACCGCCGTAATGGCCGAAATCTGCCGGCCACCATTCCTGCGAGTCGGTCATCAGCGCATGAAGGTCCTTCTTCAGCGCATCGAGATCGAGCTTCTTGAATTCCTCGGCATAATTGAACGCTTCGCCCATCGGATCGGAGCGGACATTGTGGCCGTGCAGAACCTGCACGTCGAGCCGGTTCGGCCACCAGTCGCGGTTGGCCGGGCGATTTGCGGCATTGCCGTGCGGCACGGGACACTTGCTTACGCTATCAGTTTTCTGGTCCATTACGTTTTCCTTGTCGTTTCGGAAAGCTGCCCTTCGAAAGGCATCGCCGGCGGCAGATCGCCGCCGGCAATCAATCCCGGTTAGGGTCGCCCCAGTCGCTCTGCCCCGCCGCCCAGAGCCGGTCCGGCGGTCGGATCGAGCTCGTCTTCGGCGAGGTCGCCGATCAGCGTCTCCGTCGTCAGGATAAGCTTCGCCACCGATGCCGCGTTGCGCAATGCCGTGTAGGTGACGCGCACCGGATCGATGATGCCGGCTTCAATCATGTTCTGGTACTTGCCGGTCGAGGCGTTATAACCATAGCCGCCATTCACGCGGGTAACCTCCTCGACGACCGCTGCCGGATCGGCACCGGCATTGACGGCAATTCGCGAAAGTGGCCGCGTCAGCACGGACCTGACGAGGCGCACTCCTTCCGCCACATCGCCGCTGACCGTCTGCAGGACGTGATCCAGAACCGGCGCGACCTGGGCGAGCGCCGAGCCGCCGCCGGCGACGACACCCTCTTCCACCGCGGCGCGCACGGCATGCAGGGAATCCTCGATGAGCTGGATCGTGCGTTTCTGCTCGACGGGCGTGACCCCGCCGGCATAGATCACGGCCGTACCGCCGGAAAGCTTGGCAAGCCGCTCGCGCAGCTTGTCCTGCTCGATATTGGGCGGCGCGATCTCGTATTGACGCTGAACTTGCGCCCGCCGTGCGGCGATCGCCGCCGGATCGCCGCCGCCGCGGACGATCGTGGTGTAGGTGGAAGTGGTTCTCACCCGTTCGGTCGAACCGAGATCGTCGGAGGTTATGTCCTCCAGCCTGCCGCCGAGGTCACGGGCAATCACCCGGCCGCCGGTCAGAATCGCCAGATCCTCCATCAGCGCCTTTCGCCAATGGCCGTATTCCGGGGGGTGTATGACCAGATATTTGCCGGAGCCCTCTTTGCCGAGCAATGCCACAACGGCCTCCGGCGACATCTCTTCGGCAAGGATCAGCAGGGGCCGGCCCGCCGCGTCGGCGATGCGGCGGGCTGCGTCGAGGGAGGATGGATCCTTGATCTTGAGATCGGTCATCAGGATGAGGGGATGTTCGAGAACGGCCTCCATCTTGTCCTTATCGGTGACCATGTGATGCGAGAGGTAACCGCGGTCGAACAACATTCCCTCGGCGACATCCAGCGTGGTCTCCGTCGTCACGCTGAAATCGGTGGTGATGACGCCCTCCGTTCCCACCCGTTCATAGGCCTCTGCGACGAGCGCGCCGAGCTTCGGATCGGTGGCGGCGATATTGGCGACCGCCGACAGAACGCCATTGCCGTTGACCGGCCTGGCCCTGCTCCTCAGCGCCTCTACGATCTTCTCCACCGCGAGATCGATGCCCTTGCAGAGGTCGACGGATTTGGCGCCTTGCTCATTGGCCGCGATCCCCTCCTGCACCAGCGCATTGGCCAGCACGATGGCCGTCGTCGTGCCGTCGCCGGCAATATCGTTCGTCTGCATTGAGACTTCGCGGACCACTTGCGCGCCCATGTTCTCAAAACGATCGGAGAGCTCGATCTCCGAGGCGATGCTGACGCCGTCGCGCGTGACCAGCGGCGTGCCGATCGGACGGTCGATCATGGCATTCATTCCCCGGGGGCCGAGAGTGGGCTCGACCGCAGCGGCGAGCCGCCCGACGCCGCGCGCAAGCGCGCGCCGAGCTTCGGAATTGTGTAGCATCAGTTTTGGCATGACTCCTCCTCCTTCCGCCTGAACGGCGGTTCGTTGCGTGGGATCTTTCCCTGCAGGCTGTCGTCTTAATGATCGGTCGCGTGAGGCGGTATGGCGGGAGACGGAACGCGCCCGACGATGAAGTCGACCAAGGTCGGCTCGCCGTCGATCCTTTCCATCTCCTTGTATCGCGTCTGCTTCAGCCCACGACAGAGCGCGCCGTTGAACTCCATGTTGATGCGCACGCTGCGGAGGTGGGCGAGATGAGTCGCCAATGCATCCACTTCGACCGGCGTGCCCTCCCAATCGACGATCACCCTGGCATTCGCACGCAGGCCGGGCCGGCGCGCGAGCAGAGACTCGCGATAGCGGAGCCTGCGCTTGGCCGTATCGTTCTCTCCTCTAGGCAGAGCATCCAGATCGATGAGCGTCATGCCGACGATCGCCCCATCGGAAAGTCCGGCAGCCCGGAGGTCGAGGATCACTGCCTCCTGCCGCCGCTTGAAAGCCTTGAGACGAAACTTCTCGCGCAACGCTTCCAGATCGACCTTTTCGGCTAATGTGCCGAAAATCTCCCCGAAGCTCTTGCCGTCTGCAATCCCCTGGTTCACTTCCTCCGCGAACATGTGGTCATGCAGTGCAATGCGGAAGCGCGGCGACCATGACAGCGCCTCGAGCGCCGCCCGCATGTCCTCCAGCATCAGGAACGCGAAATTGGGCGAGCACCAATAGGTTGGCAGGCGAAAGTCGACTTCGACGTCGCCATTGTCGGCGATCCCAACCTGCTCGATGAAACCCATCTCCGTGACCGGTTCATCCAATTCCGGGTCGTTCACCTGCTCCAACCGCCGCCAGAGCTCCCTCTGGCGGCTTTCATTCAGACCGGTGGCGCTCATCGGCTCACTCCGCGGCAACGCTGAATGGCGATCCGGCAAGCGCTTTCTTCTTCGCGGCGATGTCGATGCCGTAGAGGCGTGCCGCATTCAGGCCGAGGATCTTCTCCTTGATCTCCAGCGTCAGATCGACGCCGCGTTCCTGCTTGATATCCTCGGGCAATTCGAACGCCCAGAACTTCTCAACCAGCCAGCGCGGCGTCCAGATCGCGTAGTCGGACCCAAACAGGATTTTCTCGGGACCGACCCAGAACAGCAGTTCGGAAATCACCTCGGCGAAATAGCGTGGCCGCGAATGGATGAACGGCAGGGCCACGGCAAGCCCGCCATAGACATTGGTCTCCTGGACGCCAATCCAACAGAAGTCGTCGAGGCGCGGCAGGCCGCAATGCTCGACGATCCAGTTGAGGTTTTGGAAGTCTGTCGCGGCATAGTCGACGTCATGGACGTCGAAGGCATCCTTGTTGAGCGGAATGATCGTCGGGCCCTTGTGGACATGGATGTTCTTGATGCCGAGCTTCTCGCAGAGCTCGAAGCAGCGATAGGCGTCGGGATCGTTGAGCCTCCAGCCCTTGGAGGCGCCGTTCCATTCGGCCGTGTACATCTTCACGCCCTGAATGTCGTAGGTCTCCTTCATGTAGTGAATGTATTCGATGGCCTTCTCGCCATCTCGCGGATCGAAGGAGCCATTGACGATGAAGCGTTCCGGATAGCGCTTGGCCATCTCGGCATTGCGCTCGATCGTGTTGAAGCCGTTCTTGTAGAAATCCTTCAGATAGGTCGACTGGACGATCGCCACGTCGTCGGGACCATCGATGAACAGATCCCGGTAGAGGTCGTCGGCGCTGTATTTCTCGAACTTGCTCTTCTCCCAAAGCTGCTCCTTGGGGCTGAGCGCAGTGTGGTAGGCATAGAAGCATTCGACGAACTGCTTGCCGTGAATGTTTCGCTGGTTTTCCGGGCTTCCGTCCCAGAAATGCGTATGGCCGTCGACGATGAAAATCTCTTTGCCTTCGGGTGTGACGTACATGGTTTTCTCCTCCAAACCTGTCTTGTTTCGAGGAGGCGCGCCCTTGAAGGGCACGCCTCCAATCGCCGTTCGGGATGTCAGATGTATTCGAACACCTCATCCATATCGCCGAAGAGGATCACGGTGTTGTCGTCGATACGGACCATGCGGCCATAGTGCGTGGACGTGTTGACCTCGAAGATTTCAGCGGTCATCTCCCGTCCGAGATATTCGCTGATCTCATCCATCTTGAAGATCAGCTTGCCATCGCCGTCGATGCGGATCATGGCAGGCTGGTAAGTGACGATCACACCGGGCTTCTTGCTCATGAATTCGGCAATGGCGCGCGCTTCGACGGAGTCGTTCATGGTGACGCCACACTGGTGGGAAATCGTCTGCTCGAAGGTGATATCCTTCATGGACTTGAAGATGTTGTCGTGCGAGTTGTCGCGTGCAACGGTTGACATGGAAAACACTCCTCCGATTAGCGCTTGAGATCGAGTTCGCCGAGAATCTTGCCGAGGCGTTCCTGGCTCTGGGCCTGGACGTCGGCGAAGGAAACCGGCTTGGAATGCGGCATCGACCAGATCGGCTGAAGCCCCTGCGCGGCTTTTTCAGCCAAGGCCCCATGCTTGGCGAGCCAGCCCTGGACGATCTTCCTGTTGAAGTCGCCGTAGGAATCGTCGTTGGCGAGCAGGTAGATCAAGTCGATCGCGTTGGCGAGATTGCGCTCGTAGTCTGCCTCGGCCGCGGAGACTACCGGCGGCGTGACGAAATCGTGGTTGGCGGCGGCTACCTGCATCAGGAAACCCGAGCGGAACAGTTCGCCTACCAACGGCTCGAACACGATGTTGATCGCGAAATACTGCTCGAGATAGTCGGTCGCGCCCATGATGGTCTCGATCGCCTCGCGGGTGGGCTGCCAGATGCCGTCCTCGAGCCAGGTCTTCTTGCCGAGCTCATCGTCCCAGCCCGGAATGTCCATGCCGATCTCTGCGAGATAGAGGGTGATGTCCTGCGCGAGGCGGAGCTTGTAGGAGGAGTTGGTGAGCGTGGCGTTGTTGATCATCTGGGTGTAGCCGTAGCGCTGCGCCTGCATCAGCGAGGTGCCGAGGCCGAACTCCACATGCTTCCAGGCTCCGAGATGCGCCTGCAGGATCTTGGCCCAGGCCTTGTCGAAGGTCTTCGGCGCGCCGGCGCGGCGAGCATTGGCGATGACGCTCTGCACCATGGTCTCGATCTTCGATTGCCGCTGGTAATGGGTTCGCTCCCACTCCTGGTCAGGCGCGCGGAAGGCATGCCAGTTGGAGCTTCTGACGGCGGTGTTGTCCTTGACATAGGCGCCCTTGCCATTGGCAAAGGAGATGATCCAGTTCTGGATCAGGTAGCGCTCGGGATCCGGCTGAACGTCGACGGTGACGTCCTCGTAATGCGTGGCACGCTGGCCCTTCGGCTCGAAATAGCGGTATCTGCGGCTGTCGGAATCGGCGAATATCGCCGCTCCGGCGGCCCCTGATCCGACTGAACTTGATAATGCTGGCATAGTTCTCGCTCCCTTGTTGCGTTGCGGTGTTGCTGTCCGATCTTCGTCCAGCTCTAGTGACCCGGAGCTCCTCCGGACGAAGTCGTGAATTTGTCAAAGAAGATGCGTTCGGATTCGAAGCCGTTCATGAAAAGAACCGGCTGCAGCGCGTCGATCATGACCGGTGGGCCGCAGGCATAGACATCGCCTTCACCGTCGATCCCGAGCTCCTTGAGCCTGGCGTCGACCGCCTGGTGGACGAAGCCGCGTTCGCCCGACCAATCGTTGGTTTCGTCGGCGTGCGACAGCACCGGTATGAAGGTCACTTCCGGATGGCGATCGACGAGCGCGGCGATCTGGTCGAGATAGAAGAGGTCGTCCGGCGTCCTCGCCCCATAGAAGAAATAGACGGACCGGGATTCCCCGCTCAGCAGATGATCGTTGAGGATCGACCAGACCGGCGACATGCCGGAGCCGGCGCCGACCAGCACTAGGGGTCCTTCACGTTCTTCCCGTCGGAAGCAGGTGCCGTAAGGTCCGACGACGGTGACGTCTGCTCCGACGCGGATTCCTCCTGAATCGAGCTCGCCGGAGAATTTTCCTTGCGGGTATTTCTTGATGATGAAGGAGAGTTTCTGGGTTTCGCGCGGCGTATTTGCCATGGAGAACGAGCGTGTAATCGTCTCCCCTTTTTCCGTGGTGACCGTGATGTCGACATATTGCCCCGCCCAGAACTTCATCGGGGAACCCAGTTCGATTTCAATGCCTCTGATATCGTGGGTGAGCTTCTGGATATTGGAAATGCGACCCTTGAAGCTCTTTACGGCGATCGATTTCGACAGCACCTCCTCGTCGTAGTTGAGAAGCTCGACCTCCATATCCGAGTAGGCCATGGAGCGGCACAGCAGTATGTGACCGGAATCCTTTTCCATGTCGTTCAGTGCGAAGGTCGAATATTTGAGCATGTCGACTTCGCCGTCGAGCAGGACGCATTTGCAGGCGGAACATTGTCCTTCCTTGCAGCCATGCGGCAGTGCGATGCCCTGTCGGAATGCGGCGTTCAGGACCGTCTCGCCGTTCTCGACCTCGAACTCCACGCCGACCGGCTCCAGCCGCACCTTATGGGCGGCCACATGCACTTTTTGGGCGTCAGCCATATCAAAAAATCTCCCAAATCCGACCGTTCCCCGGAGGGAGCGGTCTCTTCCCGGATGCCGCGAAGGCCGGCGAACGGCCTTCGCGCGTTGTCATGCGCTCAGTTGCAAGGATTGATGGTGAAGCCGGCGCGGTATTCGGCGATGTGCTTTTCCCGCTCCGCCGGCGACATTTCACGCAGCAGCGTCAGCGGCGACAGCAGCGTGTGGCCGCGGACGTCGTCGAGCGTCCACATGTCCTTGGAGTCGAAGCGCAGGTGCGGCTGCGGCACCAGCGTCTTGCCGTCGGAGCGAACGAAGTTCAGGTCCTTGATCGCGTCGGCAAGATCCCAGCCGTGGTAGAGCGTCTCCCACTCGCGCTTGCCGCTGAAGCGGCCCATCGCGGGCGTCGGCCGGCCCTGATATTCGTCTGCGAATGCCTCGACGGCGGTCCAGCGGTCGAGCTCATGGGCGAAGGTGTGCAGCTCGCCGTCGATCTCGTCGACCACCATGTCCTCGCGGATCAGGCAGGGAACGAGGCAGCTCCAGCAGCGATGCGGATAAACGTAGCCGACATCCTCGTTAAAGGTGATGATCGTTTCGCCTGGGCGGCTCAGCTTGTCGTACCACCGCCAGAACTCGCCGAACTGGGCATACCAGCCCGGATACTTGTGCTCGAACCATTCGAAGTCGGCTTCGCGCTGGGCCTCGATGCGCCAGAAGTTGACCGGCCAACCGACCGCGAAGAACTGCGCGACCTTGTGGACGTAGTGCTTCTTGGTGATGCGGTTCCAGGCTTCATGCACGTCGTCGTGGTGGATCTTGATGCCGTATTTTTCGAGCGGCAGCATGTAGGTGCGATAGTAGTCCTCGAAGATCCAGCGATGCCACATCTCCGCGTAGGACTCCTTGTTCTTGTCGCGGTTCGTGGTGCCGTATTCGATGAAGGTGCCGATGGCCGCATCGACGATGGCGTGGTTCTGCCAGAAGGCGTAGCGCAGGTCGCGCTCCAGAAGCAGGTGGTTTTCCGGCTCCTTCAGTGCCGCCATCAGCAGCGAATGGCCGTTGCCGATATGCCGGCTTTCGTCGGACTGCACCGACAGGAACACGGTCGGCAGGGCATAGTCGCCGTTGCGGGCGGCCTCTGACGGCATTGCGACGAAGAGCGTGTTGGTGAACGCGGTCTCCGCAACCACGGTCAGGTACAGGCAGGCCGAGGTCATCACGTCGCCGGTGATGAAGCCCTCACCGAACTGGCGGCCGATCGTCGTGGCGTAGCACTTGCCGAAGGCTTCCTCGGTGATGTCGAAGCCGGCCGGATCGATGTAGTTCTCCATGTACCATTTTTTCAGGTTCATCTGGATGGTCGAATGGCGGAACTCGTCGACCATCTGCATGGTGAAGCCGGTGCGAAGGTCTTCACCCGGAGCGATGCGGGCGACCATGGCCATGGAGCGGGCGGCGGAAATTTCCGGGAAGGGGATGATCGCCAGGAAGAGCTTCATCCATTCCACCCAGCGCGGCTCGACATTGCGGAACATGTCGCCGCGTAGCGCCGCATCGAGCGCGCCGTAGACGCGATTGTCCTTTTCCTCCTGCATGGGGAAATAGGAGCGCAGGACCTGCTTCATCGGATCACGGGGTGCCTTTGTGATCTTGTAGTCCGTCGGAAACGTCATCGCTTCCTGCACGTAGCTGGGATTCCAACCGAGGTCGGAAATCCGCTTGGTCGCCTCGCCGACGGAAATGCCCCGCTGCGAGGTTATCTTATTGAGTGTCAAAGACGACATCGTCCTCTGCCTCCACTTTGTTGTGCCGCAGGCCTCAAGCCTCGGCCGGAACGGCGCCAGAAACGCCGCGAGCGAAAGTTGGAAGGGCGCGACAACGGAATGCGCATGCGCGCGTCCCGGCGGGCCGGCCATTCAAGTCGATCGAGGCAAAGGTCTTCGGGGAAGTGCCGGCTCCTGGACGGACGGTCAGTCGCTTCCCCAACTCCTTCGTTCTTCTGTCGTCGCTGTCAGCGCGATAGCTTTTATGAGAACAGACAGTGCAAAGGGCGTGCCAAGTGAGTTTTACGGCAATTCCGGCGTTTGACGAGCTGGAAGAGTGAAATGATGTAAAGTTATTTTACAATCGTAATTTACAGATGTAACTTTATTTATATTTGCAAAGATTGCCTATAAGCTTTTGCAAGAGCGCAATAAACAGGGATCGACATCGCCATATTCATCACTTATATTTCGCGCATAGGGTTGTCTATTTCAGGTTTGGAAAAGCTCATGCCAGACAAGGACGAGCAACAAACGCCGCTCGGCCCCGTCGGAGGCGACATCACCACCGAACTCGCCGGGCTCATGCAGCGAGACCTCGTCTTCGTGATGCGCTTCCTGGGAGAAAGCCAGCACTTGATGCAGAGCCATTTTCAACGGTTCATCCTTCGCGAACTCTCCGCCGCCGGGATCACCGACGAGACGCATCCGATGATACACGCCTTCGCGGAAAGGCACGCGATCCTGCTCCGCGATTTCGTCTTTTCGGGCGTGTCGCTGTCGAGACAGCTGCGCGTCGAGGAGATCGAGCAGTTGACGGGAGATACAATGATCCGCGTAGACGTATGGGATCAGCTTCGCAGCCATGTCGATCTGGCAGAACGGCAGTTCCGAACGCAGATGCCGGAATTGCCGGCCCTGCTCGAAGCCTGGAAAGCACCGGGAGGGACCAGTCCGTGAGCGACCCGGTTCGGTATCAATGGCTGACGCCAGCGGGATTCCAGCCGCCGAGGATCCCTGCCGGATCTTCGCGCAGCAACCTGTGTGCTTCAGCCATCAGCGCGTTCATAATCGCCGGATCAAGAGCGGCGAGCGCATCCTGCGCCGCAGCAATCGCCGTGGAATCGGCACCGCGGGCTGCTGCGCCGAGCGCCTCGATACAGGGATGGCCATGCTTCAGATGGCGTTCGG
The DNA here is from genome assembly GCF_056755095.1 of Rhizobium sp. SVR5-9E. NCBI lineage: Bacteria > Pseudomonadati > Pseudomonadota > Alphaproteobacteria > Hyphomicrobiales > Rhizobiaceae > Rhizobium > Rhizobium sp. SVR5-9E. The sequence goes on from NZ_JBNDHS010000006.1 coordinate 98,589, forward strand.
CCGCCCGGCGCAGGGCATCGAAGAACGTGCTGCCAATCGTGTCGAACATCCCAGGGCTCCTCTCGCTCCAATCCACACGGCGCGGCGGCGCCGGCAGAACACGTAGGATTTCGCCATGAGCGGTCAAGACCAACCGATCCAGGAACTGTTGCAGCGCCGACTTGATTGCGTGGCACACATCTCGGCCCTGGCCGCGAGGACACACAAGCTGATCCAGGAAGCATCCGGCATCGAGATGGAGATCCTGCGCCTGCAATTGGCCCTGGAGCGGGACCCCGCCAACGGCGAGGTCGCAAAGGAACTGAGCGAGGTTGAAGAGCAGGCGACCGCCATCCGATCGGCCCAGGCCTATTGCGTCGCCGAGATCGAAGCGGCGGAGGTGGCGGTGACGGACATCGATCGCCTTATCGCGGCGGCAAAAGGAGGACAATCATGAACCAGCAGGCCGTTCCGAACATCACTCTGTTCGACCTTCTCGCCCGCAACTGGCAACGACCGGCCGCGGTTCGTCATGTCTGCTTCAACGACGATGAGACGCTGCTTGCCGTCGTCTGCGAAGACGGTTCGATCGCATTCGCAAGAATGGCGGACAACGAGCCACCGGAAGCCCGCATTACGGTCGACGGGGGGCAGACGACGATAAGGCCCCGTCACGGCAAGGCCGCGCCGCTCATCATCACGCGGGTGAAGGACGCCCACTCCGTCTCTGCCTACAGCGACGGCGGCTATCTCGCCGCCGGCATGAAGGGCGACCTCGTGCGGCTCAGCCGCGCCGGCGAGATCGCAGACACCGTCTTCTCCGCCGCCGAGCCGATCTCGGCCTTCGATCATTGCCTGATGACCGGGGCGGCGGCGATTTCGGTCGGCGACAGACTTCATATCCGTTTCGCCGGAAGCGCCCCTGCCCTGAAGATCGACCTTGGGGAAAGGATCCCGGAGCGGATCGCATTTTCGGGGGACGGCACCAAGCTGGCGGTCGCCGCCTCGCGAAGCCTCATCCTTTATGAGGTCGGCGACAGTCTGCGGCCGTTCCTGGAAATTCCGCTCCCCTCCGTCTCCCTATGCTTGAGGTGGAGCGGCGATGGCCGCTGGTTGGCCTTGGGCGTGGATAGCGCGGGACTGTGTCTCGTCGATGTGGGTTCCGGCCGCCACATGCAGCTTGGCGATTTCCCGGGGCCGGTTCGCGCAGTGGCCTGGAGCACGCGAGAAAACGCGCTTGTCGCCGCCGGCGCCTACCGCATCGCCGGCTGGTCGATGGAGACGCCGCCGTTCGATAACAGTGCCGCGGGTGCGCTGACGACAGGTCGCGCCGGTCTCGTCCAGGTGGAGGCCGTTGCGGCCCAGCCGAACGGTCGTCTCGTGGCCGCCGGCTATGCCAACGGCCAGGTGGTGGTGGCGCCTCTTGGCGCGCGGGAGGAGCTCGTCGTGCGCCCGGCCGGCGGTCAGGTTACGGCGCTTCAGTGGACGGTCGACGGCCGGCATCTCGCCATGGGCGATGCGCTCGGCAACGTCGCCGTCATCACCTTTCCGGTGCAGCTTTTCAAATGAAAAAAACGCAAATGGAGGAAATCATGCAAGCCGAACTCTCCGTGGAGGAAAAGAGCAAGGACGCCTTTTTCGAGAGGATCGCCAGACTGTCGCAGGAGATGGTCGCAGCCCATGGCAGGGATTTCAGCATGGGCGCGCTGGTGCTCGGCGCGCGCTGGATCGCCGAAGGCAAGGCCGACGCCGGCAGCGAGGTTACTTCACCCAAGGCGTGAATCCGCCTTGGGACATGCCTTCTCGCGCGGCTTCCCGTGCTGCATCAACGGCAGCCGCGCTCGGATCAGGCCGGCTGCAGCGGTCTCGCGGCCTGTGCATTACGCTCCTGCTGGTAGAGCAGGCAGACGGTCCGCAGCATCGAGGCAAGGTTAGACATGTCGTCATGTTTCTCCAGGGCCTCGCCGTACAGTGCCGCTATCAGCTTCGCTGTCGACAGCCCTTCCACGGCGGCCATGTCCTCCAATGTACTCCAGAAGGCCGATTCCAGCCGCACGCTGGTCGAATGCCCGGCAATCCGGACCGATCGGCTGACCTTGATGAACCTATCCTGCCCCTGATGGCTCAAGACTCTGCACATCATTTCTTCCTCCCTCGCGCTGGGTTTCGCTCACGACAATGCTCTCCGGCCGGACTGTGGTCGGAGAGCGCATGTCCTGGTGTCAGAGCCGATGCGTTCAAGGGATCAGCACGGCACGCCCGTGGATCTTGCCGTTGTGCAGATCCTTGAGCGCCTTGTTGGCGTCGGCGAGCTTGTATTCCACGGTCGTCAGATCCACCAGACCGCGGTCGGCGAGCGCCATCAGTTCCACCAGTTCGGCCCAAGTTCCGACCAGGTTGCCGATGATGTTCTTCTCGGTGATGACCATGTCCACCGTCGGCACGCGGATGTCCTCGCCGTATCCCACGACATAATAGCTGCCCATCGGCCGGGTCATCGCCAGCCCCCTGGTGGTGGTGCCCTTTTCGCCTACGAAGTCGATGACGGCTTCGGCACCCTGGCCTTCGGTCAACTGCAGCACCGCCTCGACCTCGTTGCCATCGGCCTTCACGAGCTTGTCGGCGCCGATCTTGCGCGCGAGTGCCAGCGAATCGTCGGACATATCGACGACGATCACGTCAGCGGCACACATCGCCTTGAGGCATTGGATGGCAATATGGCCAAGCCCGCCTGCGCCGATGACCACGCAGCTTTCGCCGGGCAGCAGATGCCGCGTCGCCTTCTTGACGGCGCGATAGGCTGTCAGTCCCGCATCCGCATAGGGCGCGACATCCTTGGGGGCCAGCGTTTTCGGCAGCGGCACGATATTGCGCTCCGACGTGCAGAGATATTCAGAATAGCCGCCGTTGCTGTCCAGGCCCGGAAACTTGCCGGGGCCGTGCATGTCGAAACCGCGCCGGCAGGCAAGGCAGGTGCCGCCGGAAATCTTCGGATGAACGATAACAGGATCACCGACTTTGATGCCTTCGACCTCCTTGCCGATGGCTTCCACCCAGCCAGCATTCTCATGGCCCATGATCAGCGGCAGGAGGCTATCTCCGGTCGGATCCATATGGGGCCGCCAGACGCCTTCGATGATGTGGAGGTCCGTGCGGCAGACTCCCGCGCCGCCGATGCGGACGATGACATCGGTGGATTTCTTGATCTGAGGATCGGGAACCTCCTGCAGCGAAACCCACTGCTCCGCTTTCAGATTGTCGTCATATTTGTTCAGAACCTGCGCCTTCATGCTGATGTCTCCTCCATCGACGGGATCGATGCCCGTTGCGGAAGATACAGCTGCAATTGCCGTTCCAGATTACATTTCCTACTCTTATCAATAGGATACCCAAAAGCCGACGGAGTCTGCCTGTTCATTGACTGAACGCGGTGAACAGCAGAACTGTCCAGTTTCTGTCTATTGTCATCCTGCCAGCGGCTGTTATCCTCGGTGTCATGGCGCATGAGGAGTAGCCATGCAGCATCTTTCGGGAATGGACCGGGCACGCAATGCGCTGGAGAAGGGTGACCGTTTTCCGGTCGGCACCCTTCAGCCGATTGTCGCCGAGAGTTGGCAGCGATGTCGCGACGGCGGCCTTGATCCGCGTGCCATGCCGCAACGCAGCGTCGTGCCATTTTCCGATGTCCGCCGCCGGCGCGAGGCGACTATCTCCATGCGCCGGCTGGCGCTGGCCGAAATGCAGCTTCTGCATTCGCAGATCGCCGGATCGAACTTCATGATCGCGCTCGGCGATGCTGATGGCATCGTCCTCGATACGATAAGCGATCAGGAATTCGCCGACAGCGCCGCCGGCCGTTCGATCATTCCTGGCAGCATGTGGAACGAGAGCGAGCGCGGCACCAATGCGCTGGGGCTTGCCGCCATGACCGAAAAGCCCGTAGCGATCTACGGGCGGGAACACTATTTCGCCTGCCATGGCCATCTGAGCTGCATGGCAGCGCCGATCTTCAATTCGCACGGAGAGATCCTCGGCCTGCTCGATGCCTCCTGCGCCCATGACGCGCGGCAGGAGCATACGCATGCCCTCGTGCGGATGGCCGCGGCCCAGATCGAGAACGGCCTGGTGTTCCAGGATTTTTCCAGCAGCTTCGTCTTCGCCTTCCATCCGCGCGTGGAATATCTCGACACGCTGTCCGCGGGCCTGATCTCGGTATCGCCGTCGGGCGACGTCACCTCCATCAACCGTTCCGGAAAGGCGTTGCTGGCCGGTCTGCCGGCGACGCTCGGCAGCCATTTCGATGCGCTGTTCGAATCCGGCTTCGGAGCGGCGATGGACGGGCTCCTCAATGGCGGCATCATCCGCATTCGCGACCGTGCCGGCAGCGGCGTTTTCATGGCTTGCCGCCAGATCGCCCAGGGCCGAAGCAGCGTGCCGTCGCCGCGAACCGCGTCGTCCGTTCCCGCGCTGCTGCCGAAAGAGGGCATGCCGGACTTCACCTGCGACGACAGCTCGATCAGGCAGGCGCTTGCCAATCTCGCGGACGCCGTCGCCCTCGGGATGCCCGTGCACATCACAGGGGAAACGGGAACCGGCAAGGAACTGATGGCGCGCCACGTTCATCGCCTGAGCCAGCGGAAGGGCGAGTTCGTGCCCGTCAACTGCGGTGCGGTGCCGGAGGATCTATTCATCGCGGAAATATTTGGCCACGAGGGCGGGGCCTTCACCAATGCCCGCGCCAAAGGCGCGCCGGGGCTCGCGCGCGCGGCCCATCGCGGCACCCTGTTTCTCGACGAGGTGGCCGACATACCGCTGGCGGCGCAGACCTCGCTCCTGCGCTTCCTCGACAGCATGGAGGTCCGAGCAGTCGGTGCGCACAAGGCCGAGAAGGTGGATGTGCAGATCGTCTCGGCCACGAACCGCAATCTCGAGGAGATGGTGACGCAACGGCTGTTTCGCGCGGATCTCTATTACCGGCTGAACGCCTTCGCTATCCATCTGCCGGTCCTGAGGGCGCGAACGGATTTCGCCGCGATCGTCCGCCAGGTGATGGAGGAGGTGGCGCCCGGAACGCCGATCACGGACGCGGCTGTCGCCGCGCTCTTTCGCAGGAAGTGGCCGGGCAACATCCGCGAACTGAAAACAGTACTGCAGCGGGCATTGGTTCGCCGCCGTGCCGATTATCTCGACGAGGATTGTTTCGACGAGGTGAGCCCCGTTGCCGAAAGCCTGCAGGATTGCTGCGAAGGATGCAGGGACCGCCCGCTCAGCCGCGCGAAATGCCAGGAAATCCGCGCCGTCCACCGCCGGACGGGCGGCAATGTTTCACAGACGGCGCGCCAGCTCGGCCTCTCCCGCACGACGGTCTACAAGCACGTCCTGTGACAGGTCGACCACGCCGGTCAGAGATAGCGGCCAGCATGCTGCAGGACTTCGACCTTGTAGCCGTCGGGATCGCTAACGAAGAAGAACCGGGCGAGCGGCGCGCCATTGTGGTTGAAATCCACGATCTTTCCCGCCTCGAAACCGAGCGCCAGAAAGCGGCGGTGCTGGGCCTCGAGGTCGTCGACCGAGACTGCCAGATGGCCGTAACCGTCGCCGGTCGCATAGGGTTCGGTTCGCCCCGTGTTGACCGTCAGTTCAAGCTCGAAACCGCTCTCGGAATTGCTGAGATAGATCAGGACGAAGTTGTCGAACTCCAGACGCTCCGCGACGGCAAGACCAAAAGCCCGCCGATAAAAATCGACCGAGCGCTGCTCGTCCAGCACCCGGATCATGGAATGAATCATCTTCGCCATGCTCGTCCCTCCACGCTCGTTTTAGGATGGATTAGCACAGCTTCCCTCAGGTAGTACTGGAGGGCGACTTTGGATGTTCTTCGCATCGAATGGTCGACGACTGTTAGAAGCGGAACCTGCGGCCATCGGCGAGTTGATCCGACACGACGGCCAGCGACCAACGATCATTGGCGGCCATGGGGATCACCATCGGTGCTGCCTCGGTTCCTTTGCTGATAAATTCAACGTGACCGCTCGATGATAATACAATCTTGACGGGCTATCGGGTGGTACATAGGCTGAAGCGACTTCGGGAATTGCGACTTTTACGGGAGGAAGACGTGGCTACCAAAAGTATTCAGCTCAATGTCGACGGCGAAATGCATACGATCACGGCGGATCCGGATATGCCGCTGCTCTATGCGCTTCGGGACGATCTAGGCCTCAGAAACCCTCGTTTCGGCTGCGGTCTGGCCCAGTGCGGCGCTTGTACTGTCCAAATCGATGGAGAGGCCGTCCGTTCCTGCGTGACACCGGTGGATTCGATCGGCAGTAGCAAGATCGTAACGCTGGCGGGTCTCGGAGGAGGCAACGGCAAGGCCCACAAGATCCAGGAGGCCTTTATCGAAGAGCAGGTGCCGCAATGCGGCTACTGCCTCAACGGCTGGCTTATGACTGCAGCCGCTTTCCTGGAGACCAATTCCAAGCCCAGCGATGCCGAGATCCGCGAAGCGCTGACGGGGCTCAAATGTCGCTGCGGCACGCATTACAGTATCATGCGCGCCGTCAAGCGCGCAGCGCAAGCGTAAGGGAGGTGGCCATGACTATGAACGTCACTCGTCGCGCCGTGCTCGGCGCCTTTGGCGCCCTTACCGTTTCTGTCGTGCTGCCAGGCATGAAGGCGCGCGCCGCCGTTTTCGGCGCCGCCACGCAGCCGCCCCTGAAGCCAGAAAATCTTTCCTCTTATATCAAGGTCAATGCGGACGGCACCGTCTCGGCATTCTGGGGCAAGATGGACATGGGTCAGGGCACCGATCTTGGCGTTGCCCAGATGGTGGCGGAGGAACTCGATCTTCCCGTATCCAAAGTCTTCGTGCAGCAAGGCGACACGGCCACCAGCATCAACCAGGGCGGAGCCTCCGGCTCTACCGGGATCCAGAATGGTGGCAAGGCTCTGCAAAGCGCGGCAGCTGAGGCTCGCTACCAGCTTGTCGAGATGGCATCACGTCACCTCGGTGTTCCGGCGGCCGACCTGAAGGTGGACGACGGTGTCGTCAGTGTTGCTGCCGATCCGGCGAAGAAGGTTACCTATACCGAGTTGATCGGTGGACGTTTCTTCGACACCCAGCTCGAGTGGAACGAAAAGATCGGCAATGCTCTCTTCGTCAAGGGCAAAGGCACCATCAAACCTGTGGCCGATCACAAGGTTATCGGGACGTCGCCGATGCGCCGCGACGTGCCGCGGAAGGTGCTGGGCACCGGTGACTATGTGGTGGACATCAAAGTCGAAGGCATGTTGCACGCGCGGGTAATCCGCCCGGAGGTTGCTGGAGCTCTTCCCCTTGAGATCGATGAATCGTCGGTGCAGGACATTCCCGGCGTACAGGTCATTCGTGAAAAAGGCTTTCTTGCAGTGGTCGCCCCGAAAGAATGGGATGCGATCAAGGCTGCGGAGCAACTCAAGGTGAGCTGGTCGGATTCCAAGCCTAATTTCCCAACGCAGACAGGGGTCCACGATCACCTCAGGAAAGCCGCCGTCGTCCACCGCGATCCCGGCGAGGATGTCGGTAACGTCGACGCCGCTTTCACCGGCGCTGCGAAGGTTATCGAGGCGGCTTATGAATGGCCATTTCAAAGCCATGCGAGCATGGGACCGGCCTGCGCGGTCGTCGAGATCAAGGGCGACAAGGCGACCCTTTGGACCGGTTCGCAAAAGCCGCATTTCGCGGCCGCTGGCGTTGCTGCCATTCTTGGTCTTCCGGCAGAAAACGTGCATGGCATTTGGGTTCCGGGTCCAGGCAGCTACGGCCGCAACGATGCCGGCGATGCGGCCGCGGATGCCGCCTTGATTGCCAAGCTTACCGGTAGGCCGATCCGGGTTCAGGGAATGCGGCGGGATGGTACCGGCTGGGATCCGAAAGGGCCAGCCTCGATTCATACGGCTCGCGTCGCCCTTGACGATGGCGGCAACGTGCTGGCCTGGCATTTCGAATCTAAGGGTTTTTCGCGGGTAGACGTCAATTCCAATGAGAGCGCTGCCCACGACACGCTGGCCGGCCAACTCATCGATACGCCGCTTCAGTCAGGTGATGGATTTGGCGTACCGGAGGAGTCCTACGGTTTCCCCGCCAAACGAAAGGCCTGGGAGACGGTCGCGCCGCTGCTCGACCGCGCCTCACCGCTCCGGACCTCGCATCTGCGCGACCCCGTTGGGCCGCAAATCCACTTCGCCTCTGAATCATTCCTGGATGAGGTGGCTTATGACATCGGCATGGACCCGGTGGCCTTCCGTCTCAAATATCTGACAGATCCTCGCGACATTGCCGTCGTCAAGGCCGCCACTGAAAAGGCTGGCTGGCAGCCCCGCACGGCCGCCCGCCGCCAGAGCGCAGGCGGAGACAAGCTCAAGGGACAAGGTATTGCCTATGCGCAGCGTAGCGGCACTCGTGTGGCCATCGTCGCCGAGGTTGAGATCGACAGCAAGACCGGCCAGATCTGGGCCCGTAAATTCACCGTCGCCCACGATTGCGGCATGATCATCAATCCGCGGCAACTCACGCACACCATCGAGGGCAATATAGTCCAAGGGATCAGCCGGGCGGTGCACGAAGAGGTGCAGTTCGATGAGAACATCGTGACGAGTGTCGACTGGGAGACATATCCGATCCTGGACATCACCGAGACACCGGAGACGATCGACGTCGTTCTGATTGATCGCAAGGACATTGCGCCAAGCGGCGCCGGCGAGCCGAGCATGCGGCCGGTGGCGGCCGCCATCGCCAATGCCATTTACGACGCCACCGGGGTGCGCATCCGTCAGGCACCGTTCACCCCGGACAAACTTCGCGCCGCTGGCCTCACCTGAGGGGCCAGCGATCATCGACCGCGGTAATTGGGTTTGCGCTTCTCAGCAAAAGCCGCTTTGCCCTCGCGCCGGTCTTCGGTATCGCGCAGCAATCCCCAGGCGAGCTCGGTAAACTGCTGGGACTGCGATGCGGCCATGTTTTCCGACTGCACGGCAAGCATCTTGACCAACTGCACTGCCAAGGGGCCGTTTTCGGCGATCTTCGAAGCAATTGAGGCTGACACAGCGGCCAGTTCTTCGGGCGGACACAGGTCAGTCACCAGCCCAATGTCGTAGGCCCGTTGCGCGCTGATCCGCTCGCCCGTCAAAAGCATTCGCATCGCGACGTTCCTCGGAATGGCTTTCAGTAGGTTTGGGACACCTCCCGCACCTGGCAGGCTTGAGACGACGACTTCGGGAAGCCCAAACGACGCCGCGTGCGATGCGACAATGAAATCACACTGCAGGGCAAGCTCTAGCCCCCCGCCGAGGCAGAATCCATTGACCGCCGCAATCAACGGCTTCTTGATCTGCAAGCCCTGAAGATCGAGGAGTCGGATATAAAGTCCTCTCTGACCCGACTCCTCCAACGTCAGGCCGAAGCCTTCGGCTACACCGACGTCGTTCTGGCGGCTGGCCGTAAGATCGGCACCAACGCAGAAAGCCCGACCAGTACCCCCCGTTAGAACGATTGCCCGGACAAATGGATCTGCAGATGCGGAAGCCAGGTGCTTCCGCAGTTCCACAAGATGCTCCACATCGAGGGCATTTAGTTTTTCCGGACGGTCGAGCTGCACCGTCGCTACGGCATTGTCTATGGTGAGAGTAACAGCCATGGCAGCCTCACACGCTAGGGCTAGACAGGGAGCGGCCACCGCAGACATAGATGAGTTGACCAGTAATGTAACTGCTCGCTTGGGCCGCGAAGAAAAGGACCGCCTGGGCGATGTCCTCGGGAGTTCCGATACGCTGCATGGGGACGCTCTTCTTGAGTTTCTCCTGCACCTCGCTGGTAAACGTCTGGAAGAGCGGCGTCTCGACGATGCCGGGTGCGACTGCGTTGACGGTGATCCCGACCGAAGCGAGCTCGATTGCCAAGCTGCGGGTAAGGCTCACCACTCCACCTTTCGCAGCCGAGTAATTGGCTTGCCCGAATCCACCGAGCCAGGCGCGCGACGAGATGTTGATGATGCGTCCGTAACCTCGTTCGATCATGCCGGGGACGACAGCCTTGCAGGTCAAAAACTGCGATTTGAGATTGGTCGCGATGACACTATCCCAGTCGTCCTCCTCCATCTTCACCAGGCGCCGGTCTCGCACGATACCCGCGTTGTTGACGAGAATGTCGACCCTGCTGAAACTCCGCCGGATGTCGGCGAACGCGCCTTCGACCTGTTCGCGGTCTGTGACGTCGGCCCGGACGCCGAGAATTTCGGAGTGGGGATATTTTACGCGCAGTTCCTCGACGGTCTTATGGAGAGTCTCCGTGTCGAAATCGAGCAACGCAACATTGTAGCCGGCATAAAGCATCGCATCCACAATCCCGAGGCCAATGCCCCGGGCGCCACCGGTGACAACAGCTATATCTTTCTGGCTCATCTCAGACCCCCAGGATGTGAACGGCGGAAGCGGCATGGTCGACGCCCGCGATGCCGCCGCCGGTGCACTGGGTCAGACCAATCTTCGCACCTTCAATCTGCCGGCCATCCGCGCGGTTCTGAAGCTGCCAGACGATCTCGACCATCTGTGCCACGCCGGTCGCACCGAGCGGGTGGCCCTTTGCAAGCAGCCCGCCGCTGGGGTTGACGGGAACCCGACCGCCGAGCGCAGTGTCGCCGTTCTTCAGGAGAGCTGCGCCCTCCCCCGGCCTCGCCAACTGCAGCGCTTCATAGTACAGGAGCTCTGCGATGGTGAACGCGTCGTGCAGCTCGACGAGGTTTACATCTTTGGGATCAACGCCTGACTGTTCGTAGGCAAGCCGGGCGGTGCGGGCTGTAATTTCCGCGTCGAGGATGTCGTCAGACCCGATCTCTTGATGGCCGGACTGGACAGCCGATCCGAGAATGCGTACCGGCGTCGCATGCTGCGTCGGACGCTTAGTGGTTAGGACGATCGCAGCTGCCCCGTCGACACTGGACGGGCAGCACTGCAGAAGGGTGAGCGGTTCGGCGACCGGCCGCGATTTTAGGACCTCATCCAGCGTGACTTCGGTACGCTGCTGGGCGAATGGATTGCGCGCGCCGTGCGACCTGTTTTTAACAGCGATGCCGGCCAGAAGTTCAGGTTTTTCACCACGCTCATGCAGGTAGCGGGTGCCGCGCATCGCGTAGACGGTCGGCAAAGTCATACCCATGGATGCGTAGAGCTCGGTCTTGTAGTCGTTGCGCTGAAGCGGGATCGTGCCGCCGCCGAGTTTCGTAAGCTGCTCGACCCCGAAAACGGCGACTGTCTCGTACAGTCCCAGCTTGAGCGCGTGGCATGCGAGATGCACCGCCGTCGCGCCGCTCGCGCAAGCGTTCTCAACGTTGTAGAGCGCGGGACCGGTGATACCGAGATCGCGCATCAGGACCTGGCCAAGGACCATGCCGCCATAGACGTTTGCGGCGTAGATCGCCTGGACCTCTTCCTTGCGGACCCTTGCATCCTTCAAAGCTCCGCTGACTGCGGCTTGCGCCAGATCCTGCATCGAAAGATCGTTGTGGCGACCGAATGCCGTCATTGAAGCACCGGCGATATAGACGTTCTCGTTCATTGCTGCCTCCCTAGGCCAGTTCGAATGTGTAGCTGGTGCTGGCACTCATCGGAGCCGCGCGCTCGGAAACCGGCCTGATCGTCATGCCAATTGCCGGCCTCTGTCCTTCGGGAAGCTCCAGGCGACCAAACACGCGTGCGTCTTCAGGGAAATCGGCGTAGACCAATACAAAAGGTGTCAGGCCAGTTTTCGGATTTGGGTGGATGACTGTAAAGCTGTAGAGTGTGGCGACCTCCGATAGCGTGATCGGCTCGAAGCGATCGGCTGAGGGCGATGTCGCAGGAATGCGGGGAAATATCCCCTTGCCGGTGGATTTGTCGCGGGACGCTTCGAGACGCACCACAGTCTTGGAAACTTCGGCGGCGTCAGGGCGCGCCGCCTGGTCGATGATAGTCATGGTTTCCTCCGCAAATCGTGGATTGTTTTGCACCCTGAAAATATTGGATTTTGCCGCCGAGGCAGAACGACAAAGCCGCTCGAAACCGTTGACTAAAAGGCAACACGCGAGATATTCGTGCTCATGGACTCGCTACCGCCATTAAACCCCTTGCGCGCTTTCGAGGCTGCAGGCCGCTTGCAAAGCATTCGGCGTGCCGCAGAGGAGCTTCTCGTCACTCCTGGAGCTGTCAGTCGCCAGGTTCAGCGCCTGGAGACTTATCTCGGCGTCAAGCTCTTCCGACGCGACCCCCGCGAGATCGTTCTGACGACCGAAGGCGAACAGTATCTCGCCGCGGTGACCCGCCATTTCGATGGACTGCGTGAGGAGACGCTGAAGCTGACAGGTCGGAGGACGATCGAGATTCTGCGTGTGCGCGCCTACACCACGTTCGCGATGAAATGGCTGATCCCTCGGCTGAGCACATTCAACGCGTCAAACGACACCACTGAAGTCAGACTGACGACGTCCAACGAGACCGTGGACTTCGACCGCGAGAACGTCGACGGCGCAATCCGCCTGGGCGACGGCAACTGGCCCGGAGTCGAAGTCGACCGAGTTATGAAGAATGAACTCGTTCCGCTCTGCACACCTGCGTTTCGCGAAAGCCACGGCTTGAACGAGTTCGGTGATCTCAGTCGGATACACCTCCTTCACTCCTTCATCCGTCCCGACGATTGGCGCTATTGGCTAGAGTCGGCGGGCTGCAAGACCGTGGATCCGTATGCTGGAGACAAGTACGCCAGCTCTACTCTGGCGTACCAGGCAACGCTCGAAGGACAGGGCGTCATGATCGCACAGAAGGCGCTCTTCCTCGACGACCTCCGATCCGGGCGGTTGGTCCAGCCGTTTGAGCACAGCTTGGATCGCGGTGATTTCACCTATTACTTCATTTATCCCCGCAACCGTCTCCGAAACCCTGCGTTCAGGCGCTTCCGGATATGGTTGCTGGAGCAGGCCGCGGCCGCCACGCAATCTGCGGCGCTCAATCCCGTGGAAACACAAACGCAACCATAGATGCGAAGAGGCCCCGCTACCGGGCGGGGCCTCTTCCGATATCTCCGACGCTTGATCCTTCAGCGCAGCGGGCGTCCGTTCGTTTCCGGCAGTCTCGCGTAGACGATTGCGGCGACGACACAGATCGCGGCCACATAGATCCAGATGAAATCGCCATATCCCCAGCCGTTCATCGCGGTCATGATGTAGGGAGCCGTCCCACCAAAAAGAGTGACCGAGATTGCATAGGGAAGAGCGACGCCTGTTGCCCTGATACGCGCTGGAAATTGTTCGGCCATCATGGCGGCCGCCGCACCGGCGAACCCCGTCATGATGATCATCGATACAGTCATTAACGCAGTCGCCTGGAACCATGTGATGCCGGGTACGAGCAGAGCGAAGCTTGGCCACGCCCAGATCGCGGACGCGATCGCGAAGGTAATCAGCACCGGCCTGCGTCCGATCCGGTCGGAGAGCATTCCCACAAACGGTATAATGAAAAGTGAGATGGTCACGGAGACACTGCCTACAAGAAGCGTATCGACAATTGGCATCTTGGTGACCAGGTGGATGTAGCTCGGATAGCTGACCATCCACACGTAGTTGAGCAGATTTCCGGACATTGCGATGCCGACGACACGTAGAGCATCCTTCGGGTGTTTCAGCAGGACATCCATCATTGGGTTTTTTTGAACGCCTTCAACGGCCACGCGCTTTTTGAAAACATCAGTTTCCGAGACAGACAGGCGAATCCAGAGTGTGATCAGCCCAAGGATCGCAGCGACGATAAACGCCACTCGCCATCCCCAGTCCGTCAAGCCGGAATCGTTGCCGAATTGAGACAGAATGTAGCCGAGCACGAACGAGACCAAAGTGCCTGCGTTTATCGCGAACCATTGCCAAGATCCTGCGAAGCCGCGCCTGTCTGAAGGTGCTGATTCCACCAGGAAAGTCGATGCGGAGCCGAATTCGCCGCCCGCTGAGAAGCCCTGCACGAGGCGCGCGAATACCAGGATGACCGGAGCCGCAGGGCCGATTACCGCATAGCCTGGGCATAGGCCGATGATAAGCGACGCGGCTGACATCAGAAGGATGGATAGGGTGAGCCCCGCCTTGCGGCCATGCCTGTCGGCAAATGCACCGAGAATCGCGCCGCCGACGGGGCGCATCACGAAGCCAACCGCAAACACGGCAAAGACCGACAACAGTGCCGTGAGTGAGTCCCCGGAGGAAAAATACTCTTTCGCCAGGATCGATGCGAACGTCGCGTAGATGACCCAGTCCGTGTATTCGACGATCGTACCAAGTGTCGCGGCGACCACCGCTTTCTTCTGATGGGCCGTCAGGGCCGTCGCCGCACCGACGTTCTCGTTCGTTTGTTCAGATGTAAAAGGCGTTGTGCCGGGAACGTCCGACATAGCTGATCCTCCATGCTGTCAAGCAGGTCTCTCCCATAGGACCCGAGGGGCACAGCATGGCAAAATCGCAAAATCGCTGTGAACGACTTTTGCGGCCCGCGCGATTGACAAAAACTCAACGGAGGCGTCCGACCAAGGGATGTTGACTTGCGGTCAACATGCCGAGACCGAAATCTCACTTGAAGAACGGCTCCGAAAAGCGCTCGTCTGCCGAGACAAAACGCAGCGGAGGAGCCACTCGTCATGCAAGCTGAATCTCATGGTCAAAACGATATCGGTTTCATCGGCCTCGGTGCCATGGGCGCCCATATGGTCCGGCATCTTCTGAAGGCAGGCTTCAATTTGCATGTCTACGACACGGACGCGGCTGCGGTGGAATGCTGTGCGATACTTGGCGCGAGGGTGTGCGCTTCGCCTTCGGACGTAGGGAATGCCGCCGATGCAGTCTTCGTCTGCCTGCCGACCCCCGAAACCGTCAAGCGTGTCGTGCTGGGTGAGAACGGAGTCATCCACGGGTCCAGGGTCAAGATTTACGTCGATCTTTCAACGACGGGCCCGAGCGTTGCAAAGGAGGTAGCCGAGGGTCTGGCGGCACGTCAGATAACCGCGCTCGACGGACCACTTGCCGGCGGCGTCGCTGGAGCCGAGGCCGGAACGCTTTCAGTGATGGTCTCGGGAGCCCGATGGGCTTTCGAGAAGCTGCAACCAGTCTTCAAAAGCTTCGGTCGCAACGTTGTCCACGTCGGAGATGGCGTCGGTCAGGGTCAAGCTCTTAAGTTGGTCAACAACATGATCGTCGGTGCAAATCTCGTCGCCGCCGCCGAGGCGATCCTTTTCGGCGTCAAATTCGGTCTCTCCGCAGACGTCATTCTCAAGATGCTGAATGCCAGCACGGGCCGCAGCTTTGTCACCGAGCAGATTCTGGAGCGCGTCATCGACCGAAAGTTCGACTTCGGCTTCCGGCTCGAACTGATGCGCAAGGACCTCCGTCTGTGCGTCAACGAAGCCGATGCGATCGGAGCTCCGATGATGGTGTCGGCTCTGGCGAAACAGTTCTACGAACTGGCGCATGCGCATGGCCATTCCAGCGAGGACATGACGGTTGTCGTCAAGGAACTTGAAGAGACTTTTGGGGTCGAAATCAGCCGCTGACCTTCATTCCGGCGGTCGCCTCCTCGGACGAGGCGCAATTCCGCCGATAGAGCGAGAAAAGACAATGTTACGTGACGCGTTAAAAAATCTCACTGTCATAGACTTCACGCACATCGGTGCCGGACCAACGTGCACCATGCTGCTCGCCGACATGGGCGCCCGCGTAATCAAGGTCGAATCGCCGGATGGCGAATTGGGGCGTAAGCTCGGCCCGGCGTGGATCGGCAACGATAGCGCTCTCTACCATGGCTTCAATCGCAACAAGCTCGGCCTCAAGCTCGATCTCAAGTCGCCCGCTGGCGTTGCTGCGGCGAAAAAGCTGGCGGCCAAGGCCGACATCCTGGTTGAAAGCATGCGCCCGGGGGTAATGGATCGCCTGGAGCTGGGGTACGAATCGCTATCCAAAGCAAACCCATCTCTAATCTACGCCTCGATCTCCGCTTATGGGCAAACGGGTCCCTATGCCGACCGGGCTGGAGTCGACGGTATCCTGCAGGCCGATAGCGGACTGATGAGTATAATCGGAACGGAGGGGGCCGAGCCGGCCAAGGTGCAGGCTCCGATCGTCGATGTCTTCACGGGCTATGTAGCGGTGTCGGGCATCCTTGCGCAGCTTCGCAAGACCGCTGAGACGGGCAAGGGAGCGCAACTCGACGTCAACCTGTTCAATTCGGCGATCGCACTGCAGCAGGTGTCGCTCACGAACTATCTTGCCGACGGGCTGGTTCCGGAACGGATCGGAAGTGCGGCCCCCTACTCCGCACCCAACGAAGCCTTCGAAGCGTCCGACGGATGGCTCATGGTGGCCGCATATAACGCCGGCAGATGGGAGCGTCTGTGCGACCTGCTGGATCTTGCACCGCTGGCCGCCGATCCACGTTTTGCGACTTCCTCGCAGAGAGTCGCGAACAGGACGGAGATGCGGAAGTTGCTTGGGGAACGGTTCATTACAAAGACGCGCACCGACTGGCTTGCGGCGCTGAAACATGCCGACATCCTTTGCGCGCCGGTTGCGAACTATGACGATCTTCTTCGGCACCCGCAGATCCACGCAAACGGCATGATGCTGACGCTCGATCACCCGACAATCGGATCGGTCCGGACGCCAGGGTTTCCGATCAATAGTCTTGAAATGCGCGGCGCCGGCCATGTCCATGCACCTTCGCTTGGAGAGCATTCTCGGATGATCCTGCAATCTTCCGGATTTCGTAAAGACGAAATTGACGCGCTAGTCGGCGAACCGGAGACATCGATGACGACGTTAGAGCCGCCGC
This sequence comes from Rhizobium sp. SVR5-9E, assembly GCF_056755095.1. Classification (NCBI taxonomy): domain Bacteria; kingdom Pseudomonadati; phylum Pseudomonadota; class Alphaproteobacteria; order Hyphomicrobiales; family Rhizobiaceae; genus Rhizobium; species Rhizobium sp. SVR5-9E. The sequence continues at coordinate 115,437 of NZ_JBNDHS010000006.1, forward strand.
TTCGCTCGGCCTCGATACGGTGATGCTCAGTCACGACGATCAATAGATAACAGACCGGAGGAAATGCGACATGGTAGAACGCACTTTAAGCTATATCGGTGGCTCGGATGTTGAGCCACTCGACGGCGACTATGCCGATAAAATCGATCCGCGTACCAATCGGAAAATCAAGGACGTTGCCAACAGTGGCCCCAAGGACGTCGAGCTGGCGATCGCATCCGCATCTACAGCCCTGTCCGCTTGGCGAGACATGCGTCCTTCCGAGCGCGGCAGGCTGCTTGTTGAAATCGCCAGACAACTTCGTGAGAACGGCCAGTCCGTCGTCGAGACCGAAAGCCTGGAAACGGGCAAGCCCCGAAGAGAGATGGCTCAGCTTCTCGATCTGACCGCGCAGTATTTCGAATTCTACGGCGGTATCGTCAATATCGACGATGGCAACATCATCAACGTCGGACCCGACTATCACGTCTACACTCGCCGTGATCCCTTCGGCGTAATCGGGGTCATCCTTCCCTGGAACGCGCCTCTTCATCAGGCCGCACGGGCGATCGCTCCCGCGCTTGCCATGGGAAACACGGTCGTTGCCAAGCCCTCCGAACATACGTCGGGATCGCTCGTCGACTTCGCGAAGCTTGCGGTCGAAAAAGCTGGACTGCCTCCCGGCGTGCTCAATGTGATCGTCGGCAAGGGCAGTGTCGTCGGACCTGCAATGGCCAGCCATCCGGATGTTCGGAAGATCTCCTTTACAGGAGGACTGAAGGCCGGGCAGGAACTTGGCCGTATCGCTGCTGAAAGAATTCTGCCTCTGACGCTAGAACTAGGTGGAAAGAGTGCGAATATCGTCTTCGATGATGCCGATCTCGATGCCGCCGCAAAGGGATCGACGAGCGCCTTCACCTGGAACGGCGGGCAATGGTGTGCGGCTGGCACGCGGCTGCTGGTGCAGGAAAATGTCCACGACGCCTTTGTGACCAAGTTGGTAGACAACGTGGCTAAACTGGAGATCGGGCCGCAGGACGATGCATCCTACGGACCGATCACGACAAATGCGCAATTCGACAAGATCAAAAGCTTCTTCGACATCGCCGAGCGAGATGGATTGAAGCCTGCGATCGGCGGCAAAGTGCTCGATGAGGATCTTGGCGGCGGCCATTATGTCGAGCCTACGGTCTACACCGGTGTAAGCAACGATATGGAGATCGCTCGTGAAGAGATATTCGGGCCAATCCTCAGCGTCATCAAGTTCAAGGACGAGGCGGACGCTGTTCGGATCGCCAACGACTCGGACCTTGGGCTCGCAGCAGGCATCTGGACGCGGGACATTGGACGTGTTCACCGCGTAGCCGGACGCTTGGAGGCCGGACGCATTGTTGTTAACGAATACAGTGGAGGGTTCGTGCAGACGCCGTGTGGTGGTTTCAAATATAGCGGCTATGGTCGCGAACAAGGCGTCGACGCTTTGGCCCACTACACGCAGCTGAAGTCAGTCATCATTCGCCTTTGATGTCGCTGTGCGTGCGCTGGTATCTGAATTATGGCGCAAGCGCCCCGTCGGTGATAGATGGCATGCCGACGAGACCGATACCACGGTTCGAGGCGGATGGACCGATCAAGGCAGCATTGATGACGGCAGTGGCAGCGAGATCCGACTGAGCACCTCTTGTCGAAATCCGTCTCAGCCCTTTTCAATTGCCGGACATGCAAATCTCGAGCAGCTTCCGGACCGCGTCGCTCTGGTGCCGCTCCTTGTGTCGGAGTGACAGGAAAGCGCGATCAGGTAATTTGAAATCAACGGTCATCAACTCCCGCTGCTGGACGCGTTGCCGCACGATGATACTCGATACTGCCGCCGCGCACATACTTTCCGCGACGGCAGAAAGCACCGCCTCGTTGGACGGCAGGACCATGGCGATGTCAAGCCGGGAAGGATCGCAGCCGCATGCGGTCAACGTTGTTTCAAAAGTAGATCTTGTGCCAGATCCCGGCTCACGCATGACCCACCGGGCTTTTGTCAAAAGATCGTCGGCAGTAATGCCCTTTGTGTCCGCGAGTAGATGTCCCGGAGGCACCACGACGACCATTGCATCCACCGCGACGCGATGCGATGCCAGCACCGGTTCGTCGATTTCGCCCTCAACAAATCCAAGGTCAGCAAGACCGTCTATCACTGCCTGTGAAACCGTTCTGGTATTGCCAACGATAAGGCATATTTCGATGCCAGGGTAGGCTTCATGAAACCGCATCAGACGTGGTGGCAGCCAGTAGCTCGATATGGTCTGGCTCGCATAGATATTGAGCGTGCCACGCCGCAGGCCACCCAATTCACTTAGGACGAGCGCCGCAGACCTTGCGCGTGCGAGGACCGCCTCTGCCTCGCCTAGGAAATTCCTCCCTGCCTGGGTCAATTCGATTCGGCGTCCGACACGATGAAAAAGCTCCACATTGTAGAATGATTCCAGGGCCTTAATCGCTGAGCTGACGGCCGATGGCGTCAGACCGATCGCGGCGGCGGCCTTAGTGAGGTGCTCACGTTGCGCCACCGCAACGAAGATCGAAAGTTGCTCGAAAGTCATGGGCTAAACATCCAGTTTTATCGAATGAAACATGCCGTATTATTCGATGGAAGTCGATGATCGGCGATGACATCTAGTGTGCATCAGACGGAGATTATTCCTATGTTGCACAGAGTTATCGTCAGTGTGTTGCCCGGTCTTCTTTTGGCAACTCTTGTTGCCGGCGTAGCGCTTCTGCTCGAACGTGTAGAAGCCGCGTGGTTTGGAGCCGCCTGGATCGAAGGATTGGTTTTGGCTATTTTGATTGGAACAGCCATACGCACCGTTTTTCGTCTGCCTCTGGGATTCCAGAGCGGCATTCATTTTGCGAGCAAGATAGTGCTGGAGATAGCGATCGTATTGCTCGGAGCGTCTATCAGCTTCGAAGCAATCGGAAATGCTGGTCCAATGCTATTTGCAGCGATCGCGGCGGTGGTTGTGATCGCCCTGCTTGTAAGCTACGGGATCGGACGCAGCCTCGGTTTGACACACAAGCTCGCCATCTTGGTCGCTTGCGGAAACTCCATCTGCGGCAATTCCGCTATAGCAGCAGTGGCGCCCGTCATTGACGCGGACGCGGATGACGTGGCTGCCTCCATCGCCTTCACCGCGGTACTTGGCATTTTTGCCGTCCTGGCGCTGCCACTCGTCGATATCTATTTCGGCATGAGCCAGCACTCCTACGGGGTTTTTGCCGGACTTACGGTTTATGCCGTTCCCCAGGTCTTGGCGGCAACTGTGCCGGCCGGAATGTTGAGCGTGCAAGTTGGCACTCTGGTCAAATTGATCCGCGTGCTGATGCTCGGACCGGTCATTCTGCTGATTGGGGCGGGTACCGGGCGCCGTGGCGGTAGGGCATCGTCAACTGCGATCGTACCGTGGTTTATTCTCGGGTTTCTGGCGATGATGACCCTGCGCTCATTCGGCCTAGTTCCTGATGAAGCGATCGCCCCGATGAGCCACGTGTCGACTACCCTGACGATCGTCTCAATGGCCGCACTTGGCCTCAGCGTTGACGTTCGCACCGTCGCTCATGCTGGCGGACAGGTAATAGCCGCAGCATCGCTCTCGCTGTTGGCGCTTGCTGGAATTAGCGCCACTGTTTTGGCACTTCTGTCATAGGGGCGACGGTACACGTCCCAAATACCGCCATGCGCCTGCTTCGTTAAAAGGCCACCAGTGACTGTCGCTATAATCAGCGCTTATGCAGTTTGTAATTAACTGATATTAGACATTATGCAGGTGCTGGCCCAGGGTCTTCTTGTCAAGAACCAAGGAGACCAACATGACCGATCTCGTTGCGGGCTTCCTCAAGTTTCGGGAAACGGCGTTCAAGGAACGCACCGAACTTTTTCGGGAGCTTTCACATGCACAATCGCCCGGCACATTGTTTATCGCATGCTCGGACAGTCGCATCATCCCGGAACTGGTGACGCAACAGGAGCCCGGTGGGATGTTCGTCATTCGCAATGCCGGCAACATAGTTCCGTCGTTCGGGGCTGAACCCGGTGGCGTCAGCGCCTCCGTCGAATACGCCGTTTCCGTACTTGGCGTGCAGGACATTGTGGTCTGCGGACACTCCAATTGCGGTGCCATGACAGCGATTGCCTGCGACCATGATCTTGGCGGCCTCCCGGCAGTCAGCAATTGGCTGAAATATGCCGATGCAGCAAAGGCGGTAAACGGTTGCCGGCACTATCATTGCGAACACGAAAAGATCGACGCCTTGGCCCACGACAACGTCATCGTTCAACTCGCCAATCTTCGCACGCATCCCTCCGTTGCCGTCGCCATGAGCAAAGGCGAACTGCGGCTGCACGGATGGGTCTACGACATCGAGAGCGGTCAGATAGACGCGCTTGATGGAGCCACAGGGATATTCGTTCCGCTTGCGGACAATCCCGAGGCAAACGCCTACCCGAGCGGTGCGCCGCTCAGCTCGTCTCATTGAGCGGGCATCGGCAATCGGTGTGATTTGATCTCCAGTTAGAAAGGAAAACTGAAATGCTGCAATCCCAACACAACCAGACCGTTCGCGGTGACCTTGCCGACAAGGCTGTCGCCAACAAAACAAAGAAAAACCTCTCCTGGGCTCAGCTGGCCGAGGGAACAGGTCTCTCGGAAGCTTTTGTCACAGCAGCGCTTTTGGGACAGCACCCCCTCCCGGCAGACATCGCCGCAAAGGTCGGGAAACAGCTCGGCTTCGATTCCGACGATATCCTGAACCTGCAGACCATTCCCGTTCGCGGCAGTCTCGGTGGTGCCGTGCCTACCGATCCGACGATCTATCGGTTCTACGAAATGATCCAAGTCTATGGCACGACCCTGAAAGCCCTGGTTCACGAAAAGCTTGGCGACGGCATCATCAGCGCGATCAACTTTAAGCTGAGCGTCGAGAAGGTCGAGGATTCCGACGGCGGGCACCGCGCCGTTATTACGCTAAACGGCAAGTATCTCCCCACCAAGCCATACTGATGATTGAACTCGCCTTCGACTGTCGCTGGGTATTGCGACAGTCGAGGGTGATTGCGATCAGCACGCCGTCGTCTTGCATTTCCTCCGCCATTTCGACGAGCAGCCCTGTGAGAAGAGTTTTCAGCAACCGACGCTATACGTCTTCCTCGAGGACCAATTCCGCGACCGCATCGGATTTCAGTATTGGATGCGGTCGCTAGACATACCTAAGGCAATGCCCGTTGCATTAATCTGCAGCGGGGAAATCAAGCGTAGTATCATTTATGCGGTTGAATAGATTGGTGAGCGCGATGCTTGCTACCGCCATCGTGACGTCGACGAGCTGCGGATCCGTAACGCCGGCCTCCTTGACTGCCGCCACAACATCAGCCGGAACTGTGCCGCTGGTCTTGAGCAGGTATAGGACAAACTTCGCCAATGCGTCATTTCGCACATCGCCCGACGGCTGTGCCTGGCGCAGCGCTAGAATCGCTTCGCGGCTCAAGCCGAACTTTTTTCCCAGCAGCGTGTGGGCGGCCAGGCAATAGTCGCAGCCGGTGGTCTGGCTGACGACCAGTTTGATGACTTCGATATCGACAGGGCTCAAGCTGCTCTTTTTGAGCGAAGCTTCCAGATTCAAGACCGCTTCCAGGGCAACCGGGCTATTGCCGCCAATTCCAATGTATGAATTCGGCACCTTGCCAACCGCACTTTTTACGGCGCTGAACAATTCGGCTGCCCTGCCAGTGGCTTCGGACAATGCTATAGTATGGAGACGAGCCATGATAATTTCCTTTTATGCTACGTCAGTCGGGAGGATTTGCGTCAGCCGGTTTGCTGACAGGAGAAGACTTGCGGTTATTCGCCACTCACCGTTTTGGCGATCAACGTCTCCGCTTTAGGGCGTGCCAGTTGGTCATTGGTGAGGACCGTCGCATTTGTGATCGCGGCCGCAGGATGATACGCAACCATGGTCCTTCCGCTGCTGTCTTCCCGCACCAGTACGCGCAGCGGTAGATCCAAAGCTAACGTCGGTGTTATCAACATCAGCGGCGTCCCTGATTGCGGGCTGCCATAGATGAGAACGATGGTCCGTGGCATGCTCAGGCCCGCTTGTGTCGCGGCGGCGCTATGATCGATGCGCGCGAATATCTTCAAGCTGGCTTTCTCGAACGCATCGCTGAGACGATCCAGTGTGGTCGTGAAGTCATAGGCGCTAGCCAGTTCCACTATGCCCGCAGGACATTCAATCATGGGCGTGTTCCAAGCCGACGATTAAGTCTTTCATATCGATGCCTTTTTCCGACTAAAAAACCTTGCACCGCCACGATTATAATGTCGAATATCGCCTCCTTATGGGCCCTATAAGTACACGTTATGGAAGAACGCCTCGCACGATATTTAATCTCGGTGGTCGAACAAGGTAGCTTCACGCGGGCGGCCGAAAAGCTGCACGTTTCACAGCCCGCGTTATCGCAACAGATTCGCCATCTCGAAGAACGCCTCGGCGTGAAACTTCTCGATAGATCCGGCAAAACAGTTGTCGCGACGGACATTGGCAAGGCCTACATCGGTCACGCCGCTCGGGCTCTGCGAGAGTTCGATGCCGGCAAGCGCGCTGTTCACGATGTCAGAAATTTGGACAGAGGCGACTTGCGACTGGCTTTTACACCGACGTTCGCCACCTACCTGATAGGGCCTCTGACCCACCTCTTCCTGAGCACCTATCCCAATATCACAATGACAGTAGACGTGCTGGCGCAAATGGATATTGAGGCGGGATTGATGCACGACCGTTTCGATCTAGGGATCGCTCCCAGCCATCCGGAGAGTGCCGAAATTTCCGGCACCTCCGTTGGCGAAGAACATCTCAACTGTGTTGTAAGCCCTGACCATCCCTGTGCCGATCTTCTATCGATCAATTCGGAGGTGCTCTCGACATTGAAGCTCGCGCTGTTTGATCGATCCTTCGCAACCCGCTTGTTCATCGACAAACACTTCCGCGCCAATCGATTGCAGGCGAAGATATCCGTTGAATCAAATTCCCTGGAAGCGCTGATATCGCTGGTAAGGTATGGTGCATATGCGACGATCTTGCCGGCATTTGCTGGGAACCGGATTGCTGGGACACGATCGATACCCCTATCACCAGCAATCGCAACAAGACCCATCTGTCTGCTGAAACGCGCCGACGGATATCATTCTTTTGCAAGCATTGCATTCGAACAGATGTTCAACTCAACGGATTGGGCGCTGCCATCAACAAAATAGGCCGAGCCCGATAGCTTCAAGCTGGCTTGAAGGGAAAGGCGCCGCGGCTGCTCCTTTGCGACGTTGTCACGTTGTTGGCGTCCCTTTCATGCTATCCCTGCAAGCGGCGCAAAAGCACGCCCAGCCGCTCTTCTGACGGGCAATCCTCAAGGTCCAGCCGAATTGGG